>DBVK01000022.1:10088-10213 GCA_002308135.1 Bacteroidales bacterium UBA1266 | reverse complement strand
GCAGGACGCATTCCGGTGAATGCCGCTTCAACAACCGGATGATGCTGTATGCGCGGAAAAAATATGGCAATCAGCAGTATGATGGCGAATGGCGGGAGCACAAGCCCTGCCAAAGCCGCCAACGC
>DBVK01000022.1:7358-9931 GCA_002308135.1 Bacteroidales bacterium UBA1266 | reverse complement strand
CCGCCCCCGAAGGTGAATGCGCTGATGCGGAAGAATGTCCGGAAAAGCTGCCGCAGCATCTATTCCTTGAACATGTTTTTGATGCCGCCTAAGGATCCGAGCACGCCGGTGGCCTCGTAAGGCAGGTAAACGGTTTTGTTGTCCTGTCCGCCGGCAATGTCCTTCAGGCTTTCGATGTATTTGACCGCCAGCAGGTAGTTGACAGGATCCGCACCTTTGTCGGCCACGGCTTCCGAAATGTTGCGGATAGCGGTGGCTTCGGCTTCGGCCTGCAGGATTTTCGCCTTGGCTTCACCTTCGGCTTTCAGGATATTGGCCTGTTTCACAGCTTCCGCCGCATTGATCTCGGCCTGTTTCTCACCTTCGGAGTTCAGGATTTGCGCCTGTTTTTCACCTTCGGCCTTCAGAATCTCGGCACGGCGGTTACGCTCGGCCTGCATTTGCAGCTCCATGGTGCGGCGTATGCTTTCGGGAGGCGTGATGTCCTGCAGCTCCACACGGTTCACTTTCACACCCCATTTGTTGGTCGCTTCGTCCAGCACGTTGCGCAGCTTGGAGTTGATGGTGTCGCGGGAGGTCAGCGTCTCGTCCAGCTCCATCTCGCCGACCACGTTACGCAGGGTGGTCTGGGTCAGCTTTTCAATGGCTACAGGCAAGTTCTGGATTTCGTAGACGGCCTTCATGGGGTCCACAATCTGGAAATACAGCAGGGCGTTGATTTCCGTCATGACATTGTCCTTGGTGATCACACTTTGTTTGTCAAAATCATACACTTGTTCACGCATGTCAATGCGGTTGTTGCGGGACAAAGCGCCGCTCTGCCTGCGGACAATGGTGTCCTTGGCTTTTTCCACCACCGGCAGAATGATGTTGATGCCGGCGTTCAGGGTGCGGTTATAGCGCCCGAGCCTTTCGATGATCATGGTTTCCGACTGGGAGACGATTTTGATGCCGCTGAGGACATAGATGATGACGAATACCGCCAGTACAATTAAAACAGTTTGTGTCATAATATTGTGATTTTAGGGTTTGATTATATTCCGCTCAGATACGCACCGTGACAATGATGCTTTCCCTTGCCGTGATTTCCACTTCGGTGCCGGTTTCAATAGGGGTGCCGTCTTCCGATACCGCCTTCCATTCGTCTCCGTCCACTTTGACGCGTCCGCTGTGTTGGGCGGGGTCAATGCGTTCCGTGACAACGCCTTTGCGTCCGATGAGCGCGTCGACATTGGTTTTCACCTCCTGGTTTTTCCGTGTCAGGAATTTCAGCACAAAAGGCCGGACAAAAAGGAAGCAGAGCAGCGAAATGACAGCGAAAACCGCCAGCTGCCAGCTGAACGACCCTCCGAGATAGGCGGTCAGGGCGGAGGCCAAAGCGCCGAAAGCGAAGCAGAGCGCACCGAATCCGGCAGTGAATATTTCAATAATAACCAGTAAAATAGCTGTAATCAGCCAGTAATAATACAATTCCATCGCACCAAAACAATTAATGAATGAACAAATGCAAAAGTAGCAGAAAAAACAACATGTTTCCCGGATGGGAGGGGGCAATTTTTTTGCTGCTGGCGTTTTTGTTGGAAAATATGGCAAATGATTTGGTTTTCTTGGTTTTTTCGGAAAGCGGTGAGCGTGGGTAAGCGCCGATTTTTTTATGTGCTGCAGGCAGGGATAAGCATTTTTAGATTATCTTTGCGCTTTCATAAAACCATACAGAAAATGATTAGAAATTTGAAATGGATTGCACTGTCAATATGTGCATTATTGATTTGCGGAAGCTTGTCCGCGCAGAACAAAGCCAAGTACGCCCACCTGAATTCCTCCGATTTGATGCAGGTGATGCCGGGCCGCGACAGCGCCCAAAAAGTGCTGGAGACGCTGAACGCCCAGCTGGAAGAAGAGCTTAAGCTAATGTATAGCGAATACCAGAACAAGGTGAACCAGTTCCAACAGGATCAGGCCACCATGTCCCAGGCCATGCAGCAGGCCAAAATGCAGGATCTGGAAGATCTGAAAAAACGTATTGAGACTTTCCAGGAGCAGGCTCAGGGAGAATTGCAGGAAAAGCAGGAGGAATTGCTGAAACCCCTGGTTGACAAGGCTAAAGCGGCTATCGCCAAAGTGGCTAAAGAGAATGGTTACACCTATGTGTTCGACACTGCGGTAGGCACCCTGCTCTATTACGACGGTGGGGAGGATATCATCGAACAGGTGAAGAAGGAGTTGGGCATCAAATAAAACCACAGACGGAATCAATAAAAAAAACATAACAACATGGTAGAAAAAATCACATCCAGCCAGCAGGCCATGGAGCTGGAGGACAAGTACGGCGCGCACAATTACCATCCGCTGCCCGTTGTCCTGGCCAAAGGTAAAGGCCCCTTCGTATGGGATTGCGAGGGAAAACGGTATTTTGACTTTTTGTCCGCCTATTCTGCGGTCAATCAGGGACATTGCCACCCGAAAATCATCAAGGCACTCTGCGACCAGGCACAGGAGCTGACTTTGAGCTCCCGCGCATTTTACAACAACTGCCTCGGTTCGTGGGAAAAATATGTGACCGAATATTTCGG
>DBVK01000022.1:6643-7262 GCA_002308135.1 Bacteroidales bacterium UBA1266 | reverse complement strand
TGCGAAGGCAACTTCCACGGCCGCACCATTACCATCATTACGATGAGTAACGATCCGGAGTCCTATGCCAATTACGGCCCCATGACTCCCGGTTTCCTCCGTATCCCATACAACGATCCGGATGCGTTGGAGAAAGTGCTGGCGGAACACGGAAAGAAGGTCGCCGGTTTCCTGGTGGAGCCCATTCAGGGCGAGGCGGGCGTGTACGTCCCGGACGACGGTTACCTGAAAAAATGCTACGACATCTGCCGCAAATACAATGTGCTGTTCATGGCCGNNATGGCCGACGAGGTGCAGTGCGGTATCGCCCGCACCGGTAAAATGCTGGCCTGCGATCACGAGGGCGTGCGTCCCGACATCCTGATTCTGGGCAAGGCCTTGGGTGGCGGCGTGGTGCCGGTTTCCGCCGTGCTGGCAGACGACGAAATCATGCTGAACATCAAGCCGGGTGAGCACGGATCCACTTTCGGCGGCAACCCCATCGCAGCTAAAGTGAGTATTGCCGCTTTGGAGGTGATCAAAGAGGAGAACCTCATGGAAAAAGCCGAGAAATTAGGAAAGATTTTCCGCGAGGAAATGGCGAAGGTGAAATCCCCCATGATTGAGAAAGTGCGCGGTA
>DBVK01000022.1:4979-6568 GCA_002308135.1 Bacteroidales bacterium UBA1266 | reverse complement strand
CGCTTCGCTCCCCCATTGGTTATCAGTGAGGCGGAATTGCGCGAAGCCATTGAAATCATCAAGGAAGCCATTCTCTCCTTTGAGTAGTCTGTCCGCCTTTTAGCGAAAGGACGCGTCAAACGCGTCCTTTTTTTTTAGTGCCAATCATATAGCATGGCTTGCTTCCCCCACAAAAAGACAAATCTTGCTGAAATAAATCCAAAACGCTTCGCATAGTAATTTTTAGAAGCCCCCTATACGATTATCGCAAAAATCACGTTTACCCTTTGTTCGTGAGCTATGGAAAATTCGCGTAAAAGTTTTCTCGGTAACCTGTTGCTGCTGATAGGCCTGAATTTGCTGATCAAGCCCTTCTGGATTTTCGGCATTGAGGTGTCGGTGCAGAACCTGGTGGGGACGGAGGCCTATGGACTCTACTTCACGCTGTTCAACCTGACCTTCATCTTTAACATGCTGCTGGACATGGGCACCACCTCCTTCAACAACCGCAGCATTGCGCAGGACAGGGATGCCCTTCAGCACTATTTTCCGAGGATACTGACCCTGCGGCTGCTGCTGGGTGGCGTATATGCGCTGGCGATGCTGGGTGCGGGACTGCTGACCGGCTGCAGCGTTTCCGATTTCAGCCTGCTGATTCCCTTGGCTGTCAACCAGTTTTTGTCGCTGCTGATTCTCTACTTGCGCTCCAATGTCTCCGGAATGCTGATGTTCAAGACGGACAGCCTGCTGTCGGTTGTGGACCGCCTGATCATGATACTTTGCTGCAGCGTGCTGATTTGGGGTCATGTGACCGAGCGTCCTTTCCAGATCAGCTGGTTCGTCTACATCCAGATGTTCTCTTATTTGGTGACAGCGCTGATTGCAATGTCCATCGTGTGTCGGCATGGGCGTTTCCGCCGGCTGGAATGGGATTTCCCCTTTTTCCGTAAGGTGCTGGTGCAAAGTTTCCCGTTCGCGCTGCTCGCGCTGCTGACCAATATCCACAACCGTACGGACGCCGTGCTGCTGAAATGGCTGCTGCCGGAAGGGGTCGGGGTGGTGCAGGCCGGTATTTACGCCTCCGCCTACCGCCTGCTGGATGCGGCGGTAATCATCGCCTATTTGTTCTCGGTGATACTGATGCCGCTTTTTGCGTACCTGATCGGCCATAGGGAGGATTTCCGTCCCATCCTCAAGACCTCTTTTGTGCTGATGTACGTGTACGGACTGCTGCTGGCGGTTTTCTCCTTCCTCTACCGTCAGGAGGTGATGGCGATGTACAAGCATCACGTGGAAGCTTCCGCTGCAGTTTTCGGTCTGTTGATTCTGAGTATTTTCCCCATAGGGCTCACCTATGTGTTCGGGTCGCTGCTGACGGCCAACGGCAGTCTCCGTGCCTTGAACCGCATCGCCTTGACTGCTGTATGCGTGAATCTTGCGGCCAACCTGCTGCTGATTCCGCGTTACCAGGCCATGGGTTCCGCGCTTGCCAGCCTGCTGACGCAGGGATTTGTCATCGTTTCCGAAATGCTGGTCGCGCGCAGGGTTTTCGCATACCGTATCCCTTGGCGTTTTTTGGCCGGTGTGGCCGCATACACCTTTGCGGCGGG
>DBVK01000022.1:3409-4904 GCA_002308135.1 Bacteroidales bacterium UBA1266 | reverse complement strand
CCCGGAAAAGCGCCCAAGAGATAATTTGAAAATATAAACCATGAAACACACGTTTGCATCGTGGCTGCAGGCCACACGTTATTGGTCTTTTCCGGTGTCTTCCATGCCGGTGGTGGTGACTTGCGCCTACCTGTTCTGGCAGGGAGGGGGAATGGCCCCTTTCCATCTGTTGAACGCCTTGCTGGCTTTGGTGGGTATTGTGTTCATACATGCCGCAGCCAATGTGCTGAGCGATTATTTTGATTTCAAGACAGGAGTGGACAACGAACAGGCGTATGCCGTCCCCAATCTGGTGCAGCATCATTTTGAAGCGGGCGAGTACTTGCGTTTCAGTCTGCTGCTTTTCGCTGTGGCGGTATTGCTTGGCTTGCTGCTGGTGTGGCTGAGCGGCTGGCCCTTGCTGTGGATAGGCCTGATAGGCTTTTTGCTGGCTGTCTGCTATTCCTGGCTGAAGTACCGTGCCATGGGGGATTTGGTCATCATCATTGATTTTGCCCTGCTGCCGGTGTTGGGGACATCCTATGCCGTGCGCGGCACCATCGTTTGGGAGTCTTTGGTGTTGGCGCTTCCCATAGCATTTATCACTCTTTCAGTGCTGCATATCAACAACACGGTGGATATGGAGAGCGACGGAGCTGCCGGTATGCGCTCAGTTGCCATGCTGTTGGGACGGAAAGCTTCTGTGGGACTGTACATGGTGTACCAGCTGCTGCCGTTTCTGCTGGTGTTGTGTTCCGTGCTGTTTGGCCTGCTGCCTTGGCCGTCGCTGTTGAGCCTTCTGGCTTTGGCAGCGGCGCTTCGCAACCTGCGCCAGGCGTCGGCATTTTTCCAAAGGGGGCGCGAGGCCTTGTTAGGCCTGGACCGGAAATCGGCGCAGCTGCAGCTGGTGTTCAGTCTGTTGCTTGCCGTATCTTTGTTTGTTTCAGGGTTGGCATAACATGGGAAATGTACGGCAAAAGACGGTTTCGCCCTGGAGGTTGTGGCTGCTGGTGATACTGGCCGCTATGTATTGGTCGTTGTTGATTCCCCATGGGCTTCTGGGTGTACCCTTTTTTTGGATGCAAATGGTGTTTGCGGATCTGACGTTGGTGATGTTGGCGCTTGCCAATCACACCGGTATGCGCCGCGACGCGGTGGAGTGGCTCCGCCGTTCCACTTGGTCCGCATGTATGAAACAGCTGTTGTTGGGCGCCTGCATCGCTGCCCTGTTATGGGGTGTATTCTGGATAGGGGACAGGCTTTCCTCCCTGTTGTTCGATTTTGCCCGTCCGCAGGTGGAGCTTATCTACGGCTTGAAAAACACCGGACGTATGGGGCCGGGCGCTGTTTCCCTGCTGCTGCTGTTGTGCATAGGGCCTGCTGAAGAATGGTTCTGGCGCGGCTTTGTGCAACGCTCGTTAGGGGAAGTGTGGGGGAAACCTTTCCCGGCCTTTGTGGTGACGGCCGTCTTGTATGCGCTCATCCATGTTTGTTCGCTGAACTTCATGCTGGTGAT
>DBVK01000022.1:0-3344 GCA_002308135.1 Bacteroidales bacterium UBA1266 | reverse complement strand
TAGTGTCCCACGCCTTATGGGATGCGGCGGTGTTTGTGTGGTTCCCGATATGAGGCCGTAGCGCCGGAGCATGTGCCGGCAAATTGTTCTGACGGCTTTCCCTTTGAATACTTCAGATGCGATAAAGCGGGGGATTTTTAGAGGTCCCCTTTACGCTATTGTTATGAAAGCGTATCGTCCCTGTCCAAAAGGGCCAGACCTCCCATGGCGGTCTCCTTGTAGAGTGAAGGCAGGTCTTTGCCGGTGAGTTTCATGGTGGCCACCACCTTGTCGAAACTGATGATGTGCTTTCCGTCGCTCATCATGGTGTAGAGGTTGATGTCCAGTGCGCGGAGTGCGGCGATGGCGTTGCGTTCGATGCAAGGTATCTGCACCAGGCCGCAAACGGGGTCACAGGTGAGCCCCAGGTTGTGCTCCATGGCCATTTCCGCCGCATATTCAATTTGTTGAGGGCTTCCTCCGAAGAGCTGCGAAGCGGCGACCGCCGCCATGACGCAAGCGCTGCCCACTTCCCCTTGGCAACCCACTTCCGCACCGGAGATGGAGGCGTTGTATTTGATGATATTGGCGAACAATCCGGCGGTGGCTAAGGCCTTCAGTATGGATTTGTCGCTGAATCCGTGGTTTTTCTGCAAATGGTAAAGTACGGCCGGAAGCACGCCCGCGGAACCGCAGGTGGGTGCGGTGACCACTTTTCCGCCGGAGGCGTTCTGCTCCGCGGTGGCCAAAGCATAGGAAATGACCAGGCAGCGGCTTTGCAGCGAGGGCTTGTAGCTGGAGGCGCGGACATAGTATTGCCGCGCTTTGCCGCGCAGGTACAGGCCTCCGGGAATCACTCCGTCGGTATGCAGGCCGGTTTCAATGGTTTCCTGCATTTGTTTCCAAACGGTTTCCAAGTAGTCCCAAAGCCCTTCATCTTCGTGGTTTTCCACGTATTCCCAATAGGTTTCCCCTTTTTTCTCAATAAGTTCCAGAATGCTACTCAAGGTGGTGCGCCTATAGACTTCGCGTTCGCTCTCCCTGGTCACCCCATCCGAAAGCACACCGCCGCCTATGCTGTAGACCGTCCACTGGTCGGTGACCTTGCCGTCCGCGTCCAGGGATTCGAAAAGCATGCCGTTGGTGTGGAAGGAAAGCACCACTTCCGGTTTCCATACGATTTCGGTGGACTTGGGTTGGAGAACCGATAAAATGGCCTTGTCGGTGAAATGCCCTTTGCCGGTAGCGGCAAGACTCCCGTATAAGGTTACGCGAAAGGCGTCCGCCTCCGGATGCCGGCTCTTGAATTGTTCGGCGGCTTTGCGCGGCCCCATGGTGTGGCTGCTGGAGGGGCCGTAGCCAATGGTATAGATTTTTTGTATGCTTTCCATTTTTAAATTATTGATATTCAATAACTTTTTTGCTGTTTTCCACGTCGATGGCTTCGGACACATTGATGATGTAATCGCCTATTTTCTCATACAGTGCATACATTCCGCTATAAACCATGCCGATGTTGTAGTCGTATTTCCCGTGTTTGATGGCTTCCAGGTGCTCTGTGCGCAGGCGGTCGCGGAAGCTGTTGATGGCGTCTTCCGCCGCGTAGGCCGCTTGCAGGTCAATGTCACTGTAGCTGCGCTGCAGGTTGGCGTCCATCACATCCAGCGCCTGCTGCACCAGCCGGGTCATCTGGTCCAGGTTTTCGTTCTGCTGCGCATCGAAGTGCACGGCGGTTTCCATTTTGTCCTTGCGTAGTGCGGCCACTTGGTAAATGGCGTCGCCAATGCTTTCCAGGTTGTCTATCACCCGCAGCATGGAGCTGATGCGCTGGGAACCCTGCTCCGACAAATCCCCTTCGGAGATTTTGGTCAGGAATTTGGCGATTTCCACTTCCATGCGGTCGGTGATGCCTTCGTATTTTTTTATACGGCTGAAAATCTTGCCGAATTCCTCATCGTTCTGGGCTGTGCGCAAGGCGGGCAGAAAGGTGTACATGCGCAGCACGCGGTTGGAGAAGGTCTCTATTTCCTGCTTGGCCGATTGTATGTTCAGCTCGGCGGTGTTCATCCAGGTGCCTCCGATGTAGGTCAGGCGGAACTCGTCCTCGCTCTCCTCTTCGGCCGGTTTCACCATCCAATCCACGATGCGGATCAGTTGGGGGATGAACCAGACCAATATGAAGGTGTTAATCACATTGAAGAAAGTGTGGAAAAAGCACAAGGCCCAGGGCAGGGTGCGGGGGTCATAGAGCAGTTCCCCCGGTTTGGTGTACGGGCTTACGCCCATGATGGCGGTGGTGGCCGAATCCACCAGCATCATGACCGGACGGAAGGCTATCAGTGTCAGAATGGTGCCAATCACGTTGAACACAAAATGCGCGCGTGCAGCCTTTTTTCCCACGGTATTGGCAACCATGGCAGCGATGTTGGCAGTGATGGTGGTGCCTATGTTCAATCCCATGACCAAAGCCATGGCAACCTCAAAGCCTATCCATCCTTTGTAGCACATGGCCAAGGCGATGGCCATCATGGCGGCGGAGGCTTGCACTATGCAGGTGAGCACAACGCCGATGAAAGTGAAGAGCAGTACGGAAGGGAAGCCGTGATTGGAGATGCTTCCCAGGGCGGCCAGGAAGTTCGGGTAATCCTCCAGATTGGGCACGGATTCCTGCAGAAACTCCATGCCGAGCAGCAGCAGGGAGAAGCCAATGACAAATTCGCCGATGTAGTTCATCCGTTCTTTTTTGGCGAACATGAAAAAAATCGCCACCGCCAGCACGAGCAGGGGGATGCTGAATGCCCCGCCGGGTTCGCCCAAAGCAAACAGGTTGAGAATCCAGGTGATGACGGTGCTTCCGATATTGGCGCCCATGATTACGGAAATGGCTCCTGCCAGCGTCATCATACCGGCGTTGACGAAACTTACCACCATGACCGTAGAGGCGGAGGAGGATTGCACCACAACTGTCAGCAGCGCACCGACCAGTATGCCGCTTAACGGATTCCCTGTGATTTTCCCCATGATATGCCGCATGCCCTGTCCGGCAAATTTCTGAAGACCGCCGCTCATCAGTTTCATTCCGAAAAGAAAAAGGGCGACCGCACCGGTGAAGTTCACGATAATCAGCAGTAGTTCTCCGATATTCATAAATATAAATAATTTATTTTCAGATAGATATAGTTTTTATTCAGTCGCGTTGCCTTCAGGGGAGAAGGCATGCAAAAATAATAAAAACACGTATTCGGCGGAAGGGTGCGTGAAAAAATGTATAAACCGCCTCCTTAACAAACAAATCAACATCTTAACATTTTAACAAATCATCCACACCCTGACAAAAAGAGACGCAATCGACGATGCGGGCGAAA
>DBVK01000063.1:10393-10625 GCA_002308135.1 Bacteroidales bacterium UBA1266 | reverse complement strand
ATGCTCTATTGGGATGTGAACAACGGTATCTCCCGTCGCTCATGGGCGCGTAACGAGGGGGCTGTTTTCGCCATCCGCCGCGCTATGGAAAGCGAGCCGCTTTTGAGGGTTACTTTGCCGAATATAGTGGAAGACAAATTGTTGGACACTTTGTTCTCCTGATGCCCCTGCCATGCGCATGACCACGCTTTGCTATTTAGAGCGGGAGGGCAGCTATCTGATGCTGCACCGC
>DBVK01000063.1:9543-10322 GCA_002308135.1 Bacteroidales bacterium UBA1266 | reverse complement strand
GGGAAGTGAAGGAAGAGACCGGTTTGACGGTGACCAAATGGAAATACCATGGCTTGGTGACCTTTGTCTCGGATGTCGCGCAAAGCGACTATATGCATCTTTTTTCGGCAACGGAATGGTCAGGGCAGCTTCATGCCTGCGAAGAAGGGGAACTCCAATGGGTTCCCAAAGCGGAATTGGGGCAGCTTGCCTTATGGGAAGGGGACAGGGTGTTTCTGGCGCTCATGCAGCAGCAGCGGCCGTTTTTCTCCCTTAAACTGACCTATAAAGGCGACTCCTTGACGCAGGCCGTGCTGGACGGAATGGAAATAGCAGTGGACAAATACCGTATCTGATGGCGGAGAAAAGGCGCGGACGATGGGTTTTTATGACGCTTTTCGAAAGCTTGCTAACCGTTTGTCTGTTGCTTTTTGTGCTGCAATTTCCCCAGCAGGTTGAAAAACCTTTGCCCCCGCATAGCCTGAAGGATGTCCGCAAAGACGGGACACTTTTCATAGGTGTGCTGTTAAATCCTATAGAATATTATGTCCACCAGGGGAGAGTGAGAGGTTTTTCCTATGCTTTGGGCAAAGCCATGGCCGAAGCTTGGGGGGTGCAGGCGCAATTTCAGGTGTACTATACCTATGAAAACCTGTCTATGGCATTGGTTCAAAACGAAATCGATGTGATGGCCGTCGCGGAGCAGCCTTTTCCGGAAGGCCGTCTGTTCTTTGCCTATACCCAGCCGATTATATACTCGGATGTGCTGCGTGTCCAGCATAAGGACAGTCTTGCCGCCT
>DBVK01000063.1:0-9495 GCA_002308135.1 Bacteroidales bacterium UBA1266 | reverse complement strand
CTCTGCGCTGGCGCTTTTTCCGCGCCTCCATCTACCAGCTGATGGAAGCCGTAGAGGACGGATGCTTGGAATCCACCCTGTATTTCGAACGCTATTGGCATGCCACCGCTTACCAGTATCCCCATGTCAAGGTCGTGGACACCTTGGCGAAGCGGGTGCCCTTGTGCTGGGCCGTGCGTAAAGGCAACGATTCCATGCTGGCAGCGATTAATACCTTTCTTCAGGACTATTCCAAGACCAAAGAATGGGCCCGCCTATGCAAAAAATACACCGACCCTACTTCCCGGGAACACACACGTATTGCCTATACGCTGAACTCCCAACCTTTTGGGGCCATTTCCCGTTACGACGCGTATTTTAAGAAATACGGGGCGGTTTATGGCATTGACTGGCAGCTGCTGGCCGCTTTGGTGTACCAGGAGTCCAGGTTCCTCCATGACATCGTGGGGAAAGGGGGCACCTACGGGTTGATGCAGCTCGCGCCAGTAACCGCATCCCGCTTCGGGGTGAGCTTCGGCAGCTCTCCGGAACAGCAGATTAATGGCGGTTGCCGTTACCTGCATTTTTTGCGGCAGAAGATAGCCAAGGAAGGGGTATGTGACTCGGCACAACTTGTGCCTATGGTGATAGCCGCCTACAATGCCGGTAGCGGCCACCTCGTGGACGCCATTGCCCTGGCCAAAGCGGAAGGGCTTAACGCCAGCGTCTGGGAACCAAACGGAATCAGGGAAGCCTTACTGATGTTGGCTGAATGGAAGTATGCCCATCATCCGGCCATTCGCCACGGCCGTTACCATGGAGCCCGGCATACGATACGCTATGTGCAGGCCATACTTGACAGGAACGATACCTATAAGGCCATCATCCATAGGGACAGTCTGATAGAAATCAATTAGCGTGGCCTAAAGCGCCTGTTTCAGCTTGGCGAAGGCAACCAGCATGGTTTTGCGCCCGAATTGGTCAAAGGTGATGATCACTTTGCCGTTGCTCCCTTTCTCCACAATCTCCTCTAAGGTTCCGCATCCGAATTTCCCATGGAAAACCCGCATGCCAACGTGCATTTGCGCTGTATCTGTCAGCATATCGCCAAGTTTTTGGGGTGTTTCGGCCGCCTTTTGAGGGCTGGCGGAAGCAAGGGAGGGTCGTGGCGTTTTGTTCAGGGGTGCCGTATAGGTCTTAGGTTTGCTTGAAAAGGTGCGTGGGGATTGGTCATAGAAACAGTTATCCGAGGCGAATCCTGTTTTCATCCGGGGCGCTTGTGTGGAGAACACCTGCTCTGTCACCTTGTATTTGTCTGATATCTCCTGCAGGAACTGGCTGGGGCTGTTGTAGCTGGTGTTGCCGAACATGAAGCGGGCGTGTGCGTAAGAAAGGCTGAGAAAGCGTTTCGCGCGTGTGATGGCCACATAGAACAAGCGGCGTTCCTCTTCCATTTCCGTAGGGGAGGAAATCATGTAGGAAGGGAAAATGTTATCTTCCAGTCCAATGACAAACACATAGGGGAACTCCAGGCCTTTGGCGGCGTGAATGGTCATCAGCTTGATCTTGTCGCTCTCCTCCTTTTCGTCCTCGTCTGTGTTGGACAGCAGGGAAACATCATTCAAAAACACGTCCAGCGAAGGGAAAACACTGCTCATGTCTTCGCCCGTCTCCATGTCTATGGCGTTTTCCGGTTCCTTTTCCACAAAGGCTTTCATGGCGTTGAACAATTCCCCCAGGTTCTCGTAGCGTTCCGGCTCCTCTTCCATGGCACGCAGCTCTTGCGTGATGCCGGAAGTGTCGGCAATGTGTTTCCCCAGCACAAAGGCGTTTTGGGTGGGAAGCAGGGCCTGGTAGGACAGTATTTTCTGGGTGAAATCGTAGAGCTTTTTCAGCGTGGAGGATGTAAGCTGCAATGCGTACTGCTCCGGATGGCAGATGCATTCCCACAGGGAAACCCCGTGCTGCATGGCGGCGGCAATGACTTTCTCCATGGTGGAAGCGCCAATGCCGCGTTGCGGGTAGTTGATGATGCGCCGCAGGGACTCGTCATCGTTGGGGTTGGTGGTCAGGCGGTAATACGCCAGCACGTCTTTGATTTCCTTGCGTTTGTAAAAGGACATGCCGCCGTATATACGATAGGGCAGGCCTTTAAGATGAAAGGCTTCCTCCAAGGGACGGGATTGGGCGTTGGTGCGGTACAGTATGGCGAAATCGTTGTTCTGCAATCCGAGTTCCTTTTTCTTGCGCAGGATTTCGTCCGCTACGGCTTTGGCTTCCGTGCGTTCATCGTCCGTCTCGAAGACTTTGATTTTGTCACCCTGCTGGTTGTCCGTCCAAATGACTTTGGGGATTTGTTTGTTGTTGTGTCGTATCACATCGTTGGCCGCAGCAAGGATGTTTTGGGTGGAACGGTAGTTCTGCTCCAGCTTGAACAGCTCGTAATCCGGATAGTCCTCCTTGAAATCCAGGATATTCTGTATGTTTGCCCCCCGGAAGGCATAAATGCTTTGCGCATCGTCGCCCACCACGCAGATGTTTTCGTTCAATGCCGCCAGTTTGCGTACAATCTGGTATTGGACGTAGTTGGTGTCCTGGTACTCGTCTACCAGAATGTATTGGAATTTGTGCTGGTATTTGTACAGCATTTCCGGAAAATCCCTCAGCAGCAGGAACATATTGAACAAAAGGTCGTCAAAGTCCATGGCATCGGCCCGGCGCAGGCGGTTGTTGTACCGGGTGTAGATATCTCCCATATCAGGCACGCGTTTTCGGGCGTTTTCCTGCTGAATCAGGTGGTTGTTATTGTATTCCTCCGGAGAAATCAGGTTGGATTTGGCATTGGAAATCGTTGAAAGCAGCATGTTGGGACGGTATACCTTTTCGTCCAGCCCCATTTCCTTTACGATGCTTTTCAGCAGGTTCTTGGCGTCGTCGGTATCATAGATGGTGAATTTGGACGAGAATCCCAGGTAGGAGGATTCAATATGCAGGATCTTGCTGAAAATGGAGTGAAAGGTGCCCATCCATACGTTGCGGCTGTTGCTGTCACCCAGCAGTTGGGCGATGCGGTCCCGCATTTCCGCAGCCGCTTTGTTTGTGAAGGTCAGCGCTAAAATATGGAAAGGGGAGACCCCGTGGGCGATCAGGTACGCTATACGGTGGGTCAGCACCCTTGTTTTTCCGGAACCGGCTCCCGCTATGACCATCATGGGACCGTCAATATGTTGTACGGCTTGCGCCTGTGCTTCGTTCAATCCTTCGGTTAGATTCACTGCTGTACCTCCTGTTTATTTTCGCATGCGTGAAGGGACGAATCCCAATTGTTCTCTATATTTGGCGACGGTGCGCCGGGCAATGCTGTACCCTTGTTTTTCCAGAATCCCCCGCAGGTCGTCATCGGTGAGGGGATGCGTTTTGTCCTCTTCCTGAATGGTGTTCTGGATAATGCGTTTGATTTCCCGTGAGGAAACTTCCTCGCCTTCCTTTCCCATGGATTCGGAGAAAAAGAACTTCAAGGGATACATGCCGTAGGGCGTCAATACGTATTTGCTGCTGGTGATGCGGGAAACGGTGGAAATGTTCATGCCGATGCGTTCTGCAATGTTTTTCAGAATCATAGGCTTAATGGTTGTCTCGTCCCCGGTTTGGAAAAAGCTGCGCTGGTATTCGATGATGCTTTCCATGGTTTTGTAGAGCGTGTGCTCCCGTTGGGTCAGTGACTCTATGAACCATTCCGCTGCGGTAACCTTCTGTTTGACAAAGTCCAAGGCGGTTTTCCGCTCGTCTTTGCTGATGTTTTTCTTTTCGCGTATTTCGTTGAAAAGGTTTTTATACGCCTTGCGGACGCAGAGTTCGGGAATGTTGTATTTGGGCAGGCTCAACTCCATTTCATCGGTTTTGTCGTTGTAATAGACAATGAAATCAGGGGCGATGTAGGCCGATTCCCGCGACAGGTCGTCACCGGTGTTTCCCGGTTTGGGGTCCAGGCGGACCAGTATGCGCAAAGCCGCTTGGAATTCTTCCGGACTGCAGTGCATTTTCTGCCGGATTTTGTCGTAATTCTTTTTGATGAATTCCGGAAAAGCCTTGGAAATAATGCGTCTGGCCAATTGAATCTCCGCTTTGTCCTCCAATCGCTCCAATTGCAGCAGCAGGCATTCCTGCAAATCGGAGGCGCCTACGCCCGCCGGTTCGAGATGGTGGATAAGCTGCTGAATGAGTTCCTGTATTTTTTCCTGGGGAACACGAAGGTTCATATTGAACAGCAGATCGTTGGATATTTCCTTGGCATTGCGCTGCAGGTAGCCGCTTTCGTCTATGTTACCCAGAATGTATTCCGCTATCTGCTGGTCGTTTTCATTGAATTGGAACATGCCCAGCTGCTGTTTGAGGGACTCCAGGAAACTCGCTTTGGACACTATAGGGATTTCCCTTTCCTCATCGTCGGGGGAGTAGTTGGAAATGTTGCGGTACAAGGCGTCCCTATTGTTTTCGTCATCGGAGAAATACTCCATCATTTCGTCCTCGCCATAGTCGTACGTATCGGTGTCGGTGGCCTCGTCCGAGCCTTCGCCATAGCCCTCTTCCGCCTCTGCGGAATCCCTCACGTTCTCATCCGGGCTCTTTTCATCCTCTTCGTAATCAGCGATTTCCAATGCGGGATTATCCACCAGTTCCTGTTGTATGCGCTGTTCCAGCTGGAAGCTGGGCACTTCCAGCAATCTTGTGAATAATATCTGCTTGGGCGAAAGTTTCTGCCCCAGTTTCAGTTGCTGTTCCTGTTTCAGTGATGCCATGGCGCTGCAGTTACTTGGTTTCCAGCAATTGCTGCCGGTGATAGTCGATAAGGCCTTCTATTGGGTAGCGGATAATGCTGCCCATGGTATAGCCCGCTTTGCGCACCTCATCGCGCAGCAGGTTTTGCAGAAGGAAAGCCACAGAACCCACAAAACCAAGCGGATAGTCTTCAGCTTCCGGGAAGGGGCGGATGTATTCCTGTATGAATTCCCGGAAGGAGGTGCGCACAATGTCTTCCAGTTCGGGAAATTCCATGGCGTGATCCAAAATATAGTGCGCGAAGCCGGCAATGAAACGGTTGGGTTTCTCCCCTTGGTATATTCCGTTGAGAATAGCTTCGAATGACAAGTTGAAATGTGTGTCCACCGCCTGTTTGAGGGAAGGGGAGACCTTGTTTTTCAGGTATAGGGTCAGGAAGCGTTTGCCAATATGCACGCCGCTGCCCTCATCGCCCAAAAGATAGCCCAGGGAGATGGCGTTTTTTACAACGTTTTTTCCATCGTAAACACATGCGTTAGAGCCAGTTCCGAGGATACAGGCGATGCCTTTCCCTCGCCCACAGCAGGCTCTGGCGGACGCCAGTACGTCATGGCTTGGAAAAACGGACGCATTCGGGGATATGAGTTGCAGTTTCTCTTTCATCAGTTCCTGCTTGGATGGCGTGGAGCAACCGGACCCATAAAAATAAATCTGGTCTATGTTTGCGCGTTCCTCCTTGGAGAGCAGGGGAAGCAATTCCTCCTGCAGGCGTTGGCCTATCTCGTCCCCCTGCATATAGTAAGGATTGATTCCGCTAGTATCTAGTTGTTTTTCAAGTCCCTTTGTGGATATCAACGCCCAGTTGGTGGATGTTGAGCCACTGTCTGCTGCTAAAATCATAGGTACATTGTTTTATATTATAACGGCTGTTTGGTCGAAAAAATATGCAAAAAACAGAATTCTTTGCAAATTTTTTACATTATTCAAATAGCCTTCCAATAGCGGAAAAAGGGGAGGGGGTATCCATTTTCCGGATGTAAATTTACAGCCCGCAGGACAGAGTTTACATTGTGAAAATTTACAATTTACACGACAGCGCATGAGAATGAGAGATGTAAATTGCGCAAATTTTTGTAATTTACAAAAGAAATTTACACAAATTTACATGGATTTACACGCAGATAAGTAGCAAATAATTAAATATACTAATTAATTAGCTGAAAAACAAGTATTTAATTTATGTGTTATAAAGTTGAACTATAACCTAAAGCATCAATTTACACGCTAATTTACAAGCTATTAAAATGAACTTGTTAAATAATTAAAAATAAGTAAAATAGTAAATATGATTTAAAGAAAAACTATAAATAATTACAGAATAAATGGATGTAAATCATGTAAATTTTCAATGAAAATGTAATTTTTTGTGACGAGGGTATTGGAAAAGGGAGTACTTTTGCGTCGAGTAAATTGTAAACCAAAAAATGTAAACCAGGCATGAAGGAACGCATAAAACAATTATTGGCGGAAAAAGGATTGACACAGGCGGAATTTGCAGATTTTATCGGTGTGGGCCGCCCCAGTATCACCCACCTGATGACCGGAAGGGACAAATCCAGTCAGGTGGTGGTGTCCAAAACCCTTTTGAAATTTCCGGAAATAAACCCCCTTTGGCTCTTGAAAGGTGAAGGCGATATGTACCGCGAGAATGCGAAATTGACGGTCGTGACTCCGGAGATGCTCAAAAAATCCGCTCCTGAGGAGATACAGGCGGACTTGTTTTCCATGGAAGATGAGGCCGCATCGACGCTTTCCCCCGCATCCTCCCCTCTTCCCGCCGGGGAGGGGCAAGCTCAGGCCGCCCCTGTGGTTACGGCCACACCAAGCGTTTCCCAGCCTTCGGAAGTGACGGGGGCGCAGTTCCAAGCCGCTCCCGCAGCTCAAACGCAAACGTCTCCGGCAACGACAACGACAACGAATACGACGGTTATGCCCCAGTCACAAACCATGCCTGTGGTTCCGCAGCAACATCCAGAGCCTGTCACGCTTAACGCACAGCCTCAAAGCGGGGCTGTGGTGCAATTCCCAGTTGCGGAACAAGTGGATCCCGTACCTGCAGCTCCGGTGGCTCCAGCGGTTCCGCAGCAAGCTGATCCGGTTCCGCAAGTGCAGCCTGCCGCTCCCGTAATAGAAGCGGCTCCGTCCGTGACGCAAGCGCAGCCTGCAGCTCCGGCCGCAGCCAAGGGGGCGAAAAAGATCAAAAAAGTGGTCTTTTTCTACGCGGACAGGACGTTTGAAGAGTTTTACCCTAGCGAGGATTAATAAGCTGTATAAGCTCGTTCTGAAAGCTCAGCAGCTGGTACAGCAGGTGGTCGTTGCCTATGCTGTCACCGGCAATGTAACGGTATTGCAGTCCGGGCACCTTGTGCAGGTGGTTCAGCAGGGGAACGTCCTGCTCGTAAGTTTCATATGATAAAAGAAGCAGGTAGCGGAACGAAGGTAGCGGAACGGAGTGCTCCTCCAGGTAAGCCGTGATTTCATTCCATCTGCGTATGTTTTCCGGATTGTAGTTCTTCACCTTGTCTTCATCGGGCTGTATGGTGGGAATCGCTTCTTCCGCGAACAGCGCCAATTGGTTAGGCAGCACTTTGGCGTTTAGTTTGATGCGGTATAAACCGTTGTTTTGAAAAGACAGCAGCTCTCTCCCTCCGTTTTCTCCGGTGTTTTGGATCAATAGGGACAGGTGTCTGCCGGGCCTGCGGGCGTAAAAAACCGGAAAACGGTAGGCCGGTTGGGTGAGCTTGGCCTCAAAAGGGTGAAGGACAGCTTTGCGGAAACACCAGCCAGACGCTGAAAACAATTGTCCAAGCCATTCTTTTTCAGGTTGTTTTGGCTGTATTCCGAGCAAAGCATAGCAGGAGAGGAACAAGGATTCGGAACTCAGCTTGGCGCTTTTGTCTGCCGCTATGCCCAATGCGTTACGCGCGCTTCTGACCATGGCTTATTGGGGAATGTTGACGGTGGTGGTCATATTGGAGCGCACGGTAAAGGTATGGGTGACGCTCTCCAGGGTTTTTGCGGACTGCCTGGAGCGGAATACGACCTTATAGGTTCCCGGCTGCAGCAGGATGGACTCCTGTATGTCCTCATCCCTAAGGTTATACACCCATTCCATCTGCTGTCCGCGCATCACGTAAAGGCTGCCGTTCCCCAGGCGGTTCTTTTGGATGATAGCGGTTCCCGGCGCCGGTATTTTGATCTGCGTGGTCGTGCTTTGGGTGATTTCAATATGAGGCATCCTCAGCCGGGGCAGACATAGGATCTCCACATCATAGGCGCCTACAAGGTAGTTGTCAACAATGTCGAAATATTGCACATTAAGGATTTCGGAGGAATCGGCCTGACGCACCACAATGGGGACTTGGCGGTAGCGGTCGCTTTGCCCGGAAACCACCTTGACCTGGAGTCCGCCTTGGGGGGTGGAAATGGGGATGACGTTGTGCCGGCCCGGCGTCAGTTTGATGGAGTCTACGGAAACGGGTGGCAGGGTGTGCACGGTGATTTTGTATTCCGGCATAGGGTTGATAAACAGCGTGTCCGGCAAGCCCTTTTCATTGAAGGTGTGAATGAGGTTGTAGCGGATTTTATGGTTGTAGCTGTCTTCAAAGGTCATGTTCACATTGGTCTCGTTCGGTTTTCCGAGACGGTCCAGCAGGTTGACCTGGCAGGAGGTCGGGTGGAAAATGTGGTCAATGATGACATGCATGGCATTGTCGAATTCCTCTTCGCTGGAAGCGTCAATGTAATGGCCGATGCAATGCAGGTCCGCTTCGAAATTCCCCCCTATGCCGATAATAAAAGGCTTTAAGATGATGCCCTGGCGCTGCAATGCGCGGGAAACGGCGCAAGGGTCGCCGGAGCATTCCTCTATGCCGTCAGTGATCAGCACCACCACATTGCGGCAGTTGGTGGCGGGAGGGTAGAAGTCTTTTTCGCAGGCCAGCAGCGACTGGGCGATAGGTGTGGTGCCTTTGGGGTAGATGGTCTTCAGTTTCTGCTTGATGCGGGCGAAATTGTTATAAGCGAAGGGAACTTCCAGTTTGGTGTCGTTGCAGTTGTGCAGTTTGCTTTCGGACTGGTGCCCGTATACGCGCAAGGCAAGCTGAATGTTAGGGTAGCTTTCCAGGGAGTCCACCATTTGGGAGAGCAGGCGGTTGGCAATGTGGATTTTCTTGTCGCTCTGCCATTCGCCCCACATGCTGTTGGATGCGTCAAAGATAAACAGTATGCGCGTCAGCTCGGGGCCGTTTTTCCCGGTGCTCGGCTGTGCGTTTCCTGTAAAAGGTGCAGCGCACAAGCAAAAGAGAATGAAAAGCCACTGTCGTTTCCTCATGCTAAATTTTGTCGAAAGGGGCAAAATCGAATTTAATGTCTTTAATGGTCAGTTGCAGGTTGGTGCGCCCCCGCCATTCGTTCCGCTCGATGTGGTAGCAGATATGAAAAGGGGTGCCGCTCGCAATCCGCTGGTAATGCTGCTTCATGTCAAACGCAATGGCAGGTATGGGATAGGAGCGGGTATCCCGCTGGTACAATGTCATTTTCAGGTGGTTCTTCCCTACAATGCGGCAGGAGTCGGCCATCACATGCCTGGTCATGAAAACGGGCGACATGTTTTCCGGACCGAAGGGCTCGAAAGCGTTCAACACGTCATAGAAGCTGTTGGTGCTTTCATCCAGG
>DBVK01000088.1:6048-6544 GCA_002308135.1 Bacteroidales bacterium UBA1266 | reverse complement strand
CCTGCTGTTTCTTCATCGCATCCTCCGGTTTGGGGTATTTCGCGCTAAGTGCTTCTATCTCAGGTTTCATCACCCGCATTTTGGCGGTGGAGCGGTAATTTGAATAGGTCAGCGGAAGCAGCACCAGCTTCAGTATAATGGTGAGCATCAGAATAATGAGACCATAACTCCAATGAAAGCGGCTGAAAAAGTCAAACACGGGAATGACCGCATAACGGTTGATCCACGCCACCAGTTTTCCGCCCAACTGGATCTGGTTCTCCAATTTGATCTTGTACTGCCGCAACAGCTTGTATTTGTTCGGGCCGAAATAAAAATCAAAAGCGAAGCGGTCGTCCTGAAGGGAGGCAAGGGGAAGCCCCACACTTGTCCTCAAGGTTTTCATGGCACGCTCGGGCGCCTGAGGCCCTGAATACGGATCGCTCACCAGGGTGGCATGTTCAAAACGTTCCCTGGCAATCAGGGTGGATGTGAAATACTGCTGCTTGAACGAAAT
>DBVK01000088.1:1999-5980 GCA_002308135.1 Bacteroidales bacterium UBA1266 | reverse complement strand
TCTCGTTTTTCAGGTTCTTCTCCTGACGCTGCAACTGCAGCTGCCACAAAAGAACCCATTCACTCCGGGTCTGGGCGATATAGCCCTCCATCCCGTGCACATGCACTTCCAGCCCCGTGCGGTAATCGTTTCCGCGCACCGTATAAACATAGGAAATATAGGCGTTGGAATCTATGGAAGCCTCATCCTTGTCGGCATACAGACGGAACTCCACCTCCAGGGAATCCCCTTTGTCCACGCCCAGACTGTCGGCATGGGGGCGCAACAAGGTGAAATAAAAATCATTGGTATTCAGTTCCAGATAATTGGAAACAAATTCAAAGCCAAAACGGTTGGCATTGTCCCCGTAGTCCTCAAACAACACCACCGGAAGGCTGTCGTACGTCCGCACGTTCTTCAGCTCCACTTTGCTGATGCGGCCGCCCTTGCTGTCAAACCGTATGCGGTAATAGGCGTTTTCCACCAGCAGGGAGGTTGAATCGGCTTCCGAGGCATGGACAAAATGGCCGTACAGCCCCTTTTTCTGTGCATAACCCATGCTTTCCGGCGTCGTTTCCTGCGAATCCACGCTTTCTTCCGGGGCCTGCTGCCGGACGGCAATCAGCGAATCGGCGTATGCCAGCTGCTCCGCNNNGCCACCAGGGAATCGTGCTGCCGCTGCATCTCCTCCCGCTCCTTCTTGGAAGGGGAAAGGTACACACTGTAACCCAAAAACAATGCAAAAATCAGTAAAAGACCTATTAATGTATTCTTATCCATGGTATTATAATTCTTTTACACGCACCTTGCGCAAAACTGCAAAAATACAAAAAAAAGCATTATCCCCATCCGCTTTGCCGGATCAAAGAACGTCCGCATCCTTCGCCCGCCATTGCACTACCCCACTCCATACTGAAGAACGTTACCGCTTTCCTAGGATGGCAACATGCGGCCGCCCGCGTTGCTTTAATACTAAACACAGAGGTTCAATACGTTGCACCTATTTTATCACGATTTTTTTCAGCTGCCTTTCGTCAATCTCCTTATGCATCTTATAGAGCAAATCCTCGCGCAGCATCATCAGCTCGTTGCGCACCAAAGGGGAAATCACATGCACATACAGGGTGTCCCCTTTGAACTCCACTTTACTGATGTAACGCATCAGCGCCGGCCCCACAAGCCCGTTCCATACCGCCACGGCCTTTCGTTCCAGGTATGGACGTGCCAGATTGGTCTCTGTCAGCATCTTCTGAATCACATCCCCCACTAGGTGTTCGGCATCTTTACGTGGATAACGCATTTCCCATGTACTTTGTTTCCGGCTATTTGTTTTTAGGTTTAGGCTGTATCTGCTGCTGGTACTGCTGCTGACGCTCCCTGGCCTCCTCCGCTTTGGAAAACTGCCCCAGTTCGTCGTATGCGACCGACATCAGACGGTAGACATCCGACAGGAAAGCCGGATTGTCCGTCGCGTAACGGCAAGCGGTCTCCATATCGGAGACAGCTTGTTCAAAATCCCTTTCCTCCATGGCGCCGCATGCCCTGGCATAATACGGCAAAGCCTGTGTGGGGAAAAGCCGGACCGCCGCATCACCGGCCTTTGCCGCCCGGGCCGGCTGGTTATTCTCCAGCAGCATGACCATATACATCTCCCAAAGCCTGTATTGGGAGGAGTCCTTCTGCAAGGCCGTCTCCAGATCCGAAAGCCCTTCCGCCACCCTGCCCTGCATGAACAGCAAATACGCTCTTGCCGACAAGGGTTCCACCGCATCGGGATGCGTCTGTATGGCAAGCGCCAACCAGCGGTACAGCCGGGGATACACAGTGGTGACGCGCACAGAAGCCATACGGAAGAAACCGTCCATCGCTTTGATTTTGGTTTCCAGGTCCACCCCGGGATGTCCCATGATGCGATCCATGCAGGCTTCCGCCTCTTTTTCCTTGCGGTGTCCCGAATAGTAGTCATACAGCATCATGAGCAGGGTGCTGTTGTTGGAGTCCAGCTGACGCGCCTTCTCCAAATAAGGGATTGCCTTGGCCTCCTTCCTGACACTCATATACACCTGTGCTGCCTCCATAAGGTATTTTGGTTCAGTGGGGAAGGCCTCAATCAAGGCATGCAGCTCGGCAACGGCTTTGTCCGGCTTATTCAAATACAGCCATACGCTTTTTTTGGTCTCGCTCAGCTTCTCGTTTAGTCCCAGCTGGCGCTGCATGTTGTCGTACACTTCCAGCACTTCCTTCAGCTTCTCCTGTTGCAGCAAGGCATAGGCATAATTGTTCAAATATTCCAGATTGTCCGGATACCGCTTCGCCAAAAACTTCCAATACGGGGCGGCCTTTTCCGGCTGCTGCGTCTGGTTGTACAAATCGCCCAGCATGACCTTGTACCAGGTGTTCTCCGGATCATATTGTTCAGCGATACGCACTTCCTGGATGGCTTCCTGCATACGCCCCTTCATAGCCAGAATAACCGCCAGCTCGTAATGGGCCGCATCGTGCGAAGGCTCGGCGGCCAGCACCCGATGCAGCATGCCTTCCGCGGCATCGTAATTCTCCAGCAGCCTTTCCTTTACCGCATCCACAAACAAGGCCGTGTTGGCCAGGCGTTCTTTTTCCGGAAGCGCCGACACCGCCGGCTTCTCCGCCTTGGCGTTTTTTCGCTGTGCCTGCAGTGCGGAAGGCGCCATGCACATGTTCAGACAAAGTGCAAGAACCCACAAAAACGCTTTCCTGCCCATCGTCCGCTATTTGCCGGTATGTCCGAATCCGCCCGCCCCGCGTCCGCTTTCAGCCAGTGTGTCGGTTTCCACCCACTCCACCTGTTCGTGACGGGCCACCAGCATTTGCGCAATGCGTTCGCCGTCCCGTATGGTGAAAGGATCTTTGGACAGATTGACCAGAATAATCTTGATTTCCCCCCGGTAATCGGCATCAATGGTGCCCGGAGTGTTCAGCACGGTAATCCCGTATTTCAGCGCCAGGCCGCTGCGGGGGCGTATCTGCGCCTCATAACCGACCGGCAATTCTATAAACAGCCCTGTGGGGACCAGGCAACGCTCCATGGGTTGCAACACCATGTCCTCCGACAGGTTCGCACGCAAATCCATTCCGGCGGATGCTATGGTCTCGTATGCCGGAAGCGCGTGTTTGGAAGTATTGACAATCTTTACTTTCACCTTATATTACGCTTAATGGCGGACAAGTTGCGTCCGCCTGTGTTTGCCAATGCAAAGGTAACGCAAAAAACAATGCGGCGCCCCTTTTATGGGAGAAAAATCATGCGATTTTACAGCTGTCCACCCTATCGCTGTCCATCTGCGGAAAACAGGCATGGCAAAAACTTAGCTGTTGAAACAATATTTCCCCTGCTGCTGCGTTAAAAACACAAATTACAAAAAAACTTAAACAAAAAAAGACTATGGAACTTACCCCTTTTCGCTCTTCTGAGGAAAGCATGGCCACCCCTATCTACGAAGAAAGCGCCTCCCTGCTGATGCGCAATGTGTTCACCTGGATGTTTATAGCGTTGGGCATTACAGCCGTCACATCCTGGCTGTTCGCCAATTCCGGCTTGTATGTGCTGCTGTTCACCGAAACCGGATTGAGCGGTTTAGGCTATGTTGTCATTTTCTGCCCATTTGTCATGGTATTAGCCATGTCTTTCGGATTGCACAAAATGAAGACATCCACCCTGATCCTGCTGTTTCTGCTGTATTCCGTACTGATGGGCATGAGCTTGAGCAGCATTTTCCTGCTATATTCNNAAGCCATCACTTCCTGCTTTCTGATTGCCGCCGGCATGTTCGGTGCCATGGCCATAGCCGGCTATGTCACGAAAATGGATCTCAGCCGTTTCGGCGCTGTGCTTTTCATGGCGCTGATCGGTCTGGTTATCGCGTCACTGGTGAGCTTGTTCTTCCATAGCACCCGTCTTGAATGGATCATTAGCATAGGCGGTGTGATTATTTTCTCCGGACTGACCGCATGGGACACAAACAC
>DBVK01000088.1:837-1991 GCA_002308135.1 Bacteroidales bacterium UBA1266 | reverse complement strand
AAGGCGGACAGCGACACTGCCCGGAAAGTGTCCGTATACTGCGCACTCAGCCTGTATTTGGACTTCATCAATCTCTTTCTGTACCTGCTCCGCATTTTCGGAAGAAACAAATGAGGAAAACCGGGCTTTCCATTCTCCTGCCGCTCATACTGCTGCTGTGCGGATGCCACCGTAACGATTTCCGGCTTACGGGACATCTCGAGAACTGCTGCACGGAAGTCCTTTACCTGGACGAGCTGCTTCCGGACGGCATAGTGTGCAGGGACACCCTGCTGGTGGTCCAGGGGAGTTTCAGCCATCATTTCCCGCAAAAGGAAACAAGCATTTTCCGTTTGCGCGTTTCCGACACCAATTTCATTTCCTTTATCGGGGGCGGTGAGGATCAGCTGAATTTCACAGGAGACGCCAGAAACCTGAAGCAAAGCTACCGGGTTGAAGGCAACGCCTCCTCCCAACTGCTGTGGGAAGCCAACCGCCGTGTGGACGCCATGTACCGCCTGACCGACTCCCTGAGCCGGATTTTCAAACGGGCGCAGCAGCACGACAGCCTGGCCATCCTCGGCCCCGCCCTGGACAGCTGCTACCTCACCCATTTCCTTTCCTGTCGCGCCTTTTTGGAGCAATTGATAGAAAACAACCTGGATGACATGGCTGTACTGCCGGTCTTTTACCAGCGGGTGGGCACCCGTGCGTTTTTTTCCGAAACCACAGACTCCCTCCTGCTCCGGCGCATCCAACGCCACTTAAACCAAACCTATCCGGGGAACACCCACATCACCTGCCTGAACGAACGTTTGGAAAAATGACGAAAAAAGAACGCTACGCTTATATCATACAGTATTTCCGGACGCACCTGCCAAACGCCTCCAGCGAACTGCACTACCGCAACCCCTTCGAGCTGCTGGTCGCCGTTCTGCTGTCCGCCCAATGTACAGACAAAAGGGTCAATCTGGTGACCCCCGGCCTGTTCGCCGCTTATCCCGATGCGGAAAGCATGGCCAAGGCCAGTGCGGAGGACATCCTCACGCATATACGGAGTGTTTCCTATCCCAACAGCAAAGCCAAGCACCTGCAAGGCATGGCAGAAATGCTCACCCAGCGTTTCCATGGTGTGGTGCCGGACAATATCGGGGATTTGCAGCTGCTGCCCGGCG
>DBVK01000088.1:0-823 GCA_002308135.1 Bacteroidales bacterium UBA1266 | reverse complement strand
CGGAAAACAGCCAATGTCATTGTTTCCGTCATTTACCAGCAACCCGCCATGGCCGTGGACACTCATGTCTTTAGGGTGGCGGCGCGCATCGGTCTCAGCACCAATGCCAAAACACCGCTGGAAACGGAACGCCAGCTGGTCGCCAACATTCCGGAGGCCGACATCCCCCGCGCACACCATTGGCTAATCCTGCACGGACGCTATGTATGCACCGCACGCAAACCCCAATGCGACAGCTGCGGCATCCGTGCCGCCTGCCGCCATGCCGAAACCCAAAACCGTAAAACATGCGCTACTTCCTCCATTTAGCCTATAACGGACGAAACTATTCCGGCTGGCAGATACAGGTCGGGCAAGCCAGCGTGCAGGAATGCCTGGAGCAGGTCTGCTCCAAGCTTTTCCGCCATCCCGTCAGCCTTACGGGAGCCGGACGCACCGACACCGGCGTGCATGCTTCGGATTTCTACGCCCACATGGACACCGGCATAGACCTCTGCGCAGAAAAAGCGCAATGGCTTTACCGCCTCAACGCCTTTCTGCCCAATGACATTGTGGTGTATGACATCCTGCCGGTCAAAGCCGAGGCCCACGCCCGCTTCGACGCGCTTTCCCGGACCTACCAATACCGTGTCACCGCCCAGAAGAACCCCTTTGTGCTGGACAGCGCGCTACGGCTGTATTTCCAACCGGACATAGCCGCCATGAACCGCTGTGCGGAATTGCTGCCAACATACCGCGATTTCACCAGTTTCTCCAAACTACACACCCAGACCGCCACCAATTTGTGCACGGTTTCCGAAGCCGGCTGGAGACAGGAAGGTTC
>DBVK01000033.1 GCA_002308135.1 Bacteroidales bacterium UBA1266 | reverse complement strand
GATTTGTGTGCGGAAGAAAAGTTGTCACTGGCAAAAGAACGCGCCGAAACATTTGGGCAAAACGGCGAATCATATTCAAATGTTTATAAGGCATTTGAACTGTTTGAAAAGATGAAATAAAATGAAGATTAAACCCAATAATGTTTTTTATATAAAACCAACAACACACCTTCAACCCATGTACATTCAAGACATTACACCCTATCTGACACCTGTTTTTGTAGATATTGAGACGGATGTACGTATATATTAACGAGCAGTTGATTTCTATCTCGGACAAAAACATGCGGATGGGGATATAAGGAATTCGCCGGGCAAGGGGATCAGTACTGCTTTCAGCGTTGTTTCACAAACATCCATGATTATGATGCGGATGAACGTCAAATTATCGACGTCGTTCCCGATGGGATGTTTTCACTCTCCGGATAACGCATGGCAAGGCGCCGCATGCGTATCGTTACGCGTAAGCGGCATGGAGGCCGTGAATGCGACACCGTCCCGCGAGCAGGAGACAAATCCCTTGCAATCTTCGGAAAGACCGAGCAATGAGCGCACATGCGGGTATAGCCAGTACGCGGCCGAAGCGCTCATGATACCGACACCCGCGCCGGCAGCCACATCGCCAAGCCAGTGCCGGTTGTTCAATATGCGGAAAAGCCCCGTCGTGAAAGCCGCCGAATAACCGAACACCGCCACCAGCGGATACTGTTCCCCGTACTCCCTCCGCAAGAGTTCGGCGCCGACAAAGGCGGTCATAGTGTGTCCGGATGGGAAACTGTTATAGGAGGTGCCGTCAGGGCGCTTGACATTGGTCAGGGATTTGAGGCTGCTGTTAACCCCTATACCCAAGAGATACGAGATGGCGCTTATCGCGCCCAGATCCCCTATACGGTGCACACCAGGCACGTCACATACGTTGAGCACACACAGGCAAGCCAATGGGGCGAACTGCAGGTAGTTGTCCGCCGTGGTGTTCACGTCAAACAGATCCTGGATCCAGCTCCGCATCTCAAAATTACACTCCCGTATTTCCGGAACAAAGCTCACCGCAACGCCTATGCCTGTCAGAGAAACCGGTGCCGCCAAAGCGGAAAGACGGAAAGCATGGATCCGGTCCTCCTGAAGCGAATCAACGCTCTGCCCCCATAGGTCTATTGTGAACAAATGACATATTAGCAATAATATACCGCATTTTAAAACCAAAGCACGCATGCCGCAAAAGTAGAAAAAAAAACCGTAAAAGCTGCGGCCTGAAACCGTTTTTTTACGGTAATCCCGTTTTGTATCCAACTTTTGAATATTTTTGCAAATGAAAAAGGACGTTGCGTCTTAGCCTGCAATGAGCCGCCCGCTTTACGGCACGCTGATCCGCAACGCACTTGGTGTTCGAAAGAAAAACGACGATGCCTTTTATTGAAGAGAATCCGGAGAAAATGTTCTACCGCATAGGCGAGGTGGCCGAAATGTTCGGTGTGAACCCCTCTCTTATCCGCTTTTGGGAGAAGGAGTTCAACACCTTCAAGCCCTTCAAGAACAAAAAAGGCACACGCTATTTCACCAGAGAGGACATTGAAACCTTCCAGCGCATCTACTACCTGGTCAAAGAGCGGGGCTACACCCTGCAAGGCGCCAAGGAAGCGCTGGCGGCCAAGCCCGAAGCCATAGACAAGCAGCGGGAGCTATACAATTCCCTGTGCAAAATCCGACAATTCCTGGCAGATATCAAAGCTGAACTCTGACATGCGTACCGTCACCCTTGTTTTCAACCGCATCAGCGTAAACACCTATCTGTTGCTCTCCGAGGACGGAAAATGCGCCGTCATTGATCCGGGATGCAGCGATGCGATAGAGGAAAAACGTTTGGAGCAGCAGCTCACCGCACTGAACGCGGACGTGCGCCTGGTATTGCTCACCCACGCCCACGCGGACCATATCCAAGGCTGCGCATGGATGAAAACCCATTACCCCAAGGCCGAGCTTTGCGCACATGCGGGCTGCGCCAGGGACTACAACAGGGCCAATGTTTACGGCAGCATCTTCGGTTTTCCGGATCGCGACTACCCTCCCGTGGACAGGGAGATTACGGACGGGGACATCCTGACATTCGGACAGGAGGCGCTGCAGGTGCTGTACACCCCCGGCCATGCGGAAGGCAGCGTCTGCTACTACCACAAGGCGTCCGGCCTGCTGTTCAGCGGCGACACCCTGTTTTGCGGAAGCGTGGGACGCACCGATCTTCCCGGAGGTTCGGCGGACACGCTGTTCCACAGCATACAGACAAAAATAGCTTGCCTCCCGGATACGGTAACCGTTTATCCCGGACACGGGGAAAGCACGCAAATCGGCATAGAAAAACGATACAATCCATATTTCTAACATTCCACCTCTATGGAAACACCTATCGAAGGCTATACAAGACAAGAGCTTTATCCGGAGGAAACCTCCCTTGGCCTCCAGCAGCGCTACAAAGAAATCCTGAAACTTCTGGGCGAGGATCCGGAACGGGAAGGGCTNNGAACGGGTGGCCAAGGCCATGCAGTTTTTCACCCAAGGCTACCGCACCGACCCCAAAGCCATTCTGGAATCCGCCCTGTTCAAACAGGACTACAAGGAAATGATTGTGGTCAAGGACATGGAGATTTATTCCCTTTGCGAGCACCACATGGTGCCGTTTTTCGGGAAAGCGCATGTGGCCTACATCCCCGACGGGACTATCGTGGGATTGAGCAAAATCCCCCGTGTGGTGGATGCCTTTGCCCGCCGTCTGCAGATCCAGGAGCGGCT
>DBVK01000041.1 GCA_002308135.1 Bacteroidales bacterium UBA1266 | reverse complement strand
GCGGTTCGACTCCGCTCGGTACCTCTGAGTGGGGGAGGTGGCAAGCAAAGCTGTTGTCTCCCTTTTTTTGAAGATAAAGCGAAGGATGTTGAAAAGGACCCAAAGGATTGCCTTGTGCTTGTCTGTGTGTTTGTGCTGCCTTTTAGGGACGGCAGGCGCACAGATAAATGTGTGCCCGGACGCCGGCGTCGCAGGGCTGGTGGACAGGCAGCGGGCCATTGTAAGTCCGCTGTCCGGAAAATCCATGGGGTACCGGGTGCAGATATATTTCTCCTCCGGCAACAATTCCAGGGAACAGGCGAACCGCATCCGTAGTGAATTCATGTCAAAATATCCGAAGGTCAATGTGTATGTCTTGTTCAAAGAACCGAATTTCCAGGTTCAGGTGGGGGATTTCCGCACCCGGGCCGAGGCTGTTCGTCTTTTGCGCGAGATTGAACCCTCCTTCCCTCAGAGTTTTGTGATAAAAGATGAGATAAGTTATATACCTCACGAAAACAGAAAATAATTAAATCTAATAATCAATAATTATGAAGACAATCAAACAAATTTCGTTGTTTTTGTTGGGCGGTTGCATCCTTTTTTCAGCATGCGGTCTCAATAAAATGGTGAGAAAACAGAGCATGGTGTCCTACACTGTGAATCCGGACCCTGTGGAGGTGTATGCCGGAAAGATGCCTGTTGAAATCAAAGGAACGTTCCCTCCCAGATATTTCAAGAAAAAAGCCAGCATCACCTTCACTCCTGCCTTCCAGACGGAAGACGGACAGGTGGTTACCCTGTCTCCCATCACCCTCAAGGGAGAGAAATCCACGGTGGAAGGCAAGGTGATCGCTTACAGGACTGGTGGCTCTTTCTCTGTGACCCAGGAGATACCTTACCAACCCGCTTATGAAACCAGCGTCATGGTGGGCACCCCCAGTGCGCAGCTGAAGACCAAACAGGCCGACCTGAACACGGTGCCGCTGAGCTCCGGTGTGGTCACCACTGCCGACCGCGTAGCCTGCAATCCTAATCTGCAGGAGAAAAGCACCGGTAAAACCGATTTGCTGATGTCCAACCATAACTACAATGGCCCGAAAACCGTCGAGAAAACGGCCGCCATCTATTTTGAACTGAACCGCGACAACCTCAACTGGAGCCTTGCGCGCAACAAAAACGCCGCCAACAAGGAGGCTTTGGCCGCTCTCATGCCTTTCATTGGACAGTACAGCGATGTGAAGGAAGTGGAAATCATCGGCTGGGCTTCTCCTGAAGGCGAACTGAAACGCAATTCCGAACTGGCCTCCAACCGTTCGAAAGTCGCTGAAAAATGGTTCAAGGGCGAATATGACAAATACATCAAAGCCAAAGCGAAAAAAGAGAAAGTGAAACCCGCCACCCTGAGGAAGGACTTCACGGTCAAGACCCAGGACAACGGGGAAGACTGGGACGGCTTCGTGCTTGCGGTTAACGCTTCCAACATCAAGGACAAGGCCCAAATCGCCAATGTGATCAAATCCCAATCCAATCCTGACCAGCGGGAGCAGCAGATCCGCAACATGATCGCCATGTATGACGAAATCGACAATGAGATCCTTCCGGGACTGCGTCGCGCCCATATTCGTGTCGCTTGCATGGAGGCTCCGAAAACGGACGCCCAAATTGAGGACTATGCCATCAGCAATCCCGACACCCTGAACGCCAACGAGCTGCTTTACGCTGCCACTTTGGCCAAGGACGTGAAGGCTAAAACCGAAATGTACGAAAACGCCATGCGCCTCTATCCGGAAGATTTCCGCGCATACAACAACCTCGGATGCCTGAAAATGACGCTTGCCCAGAAAGCCGAAGCGAAACAGCTGTTTGAGAAAGCCCATTCCCTGGCTGCCAATGAAGGCACGGTGCTGAACAACCTTGGTGTGCTCGCTCTCCTGGACGGTGATTTCCAGACTGCTTCCAATTATTTCGGTCAGGCCGCCGCTAACGGTATCAATTCCGATTACAACATGGGTATTGTCAGTATGAAAGCCGGTGACTACCGCAAGGCCATCGAGCAGATGAAAGACACGAAATGCGATTATAATGTCGCGTTGAACCATGTGGCCGTTAAGGATTTCGCTTCTGCAAAGAGCGCGTTGGAATGCATCGCTGACAAGTCGGCTGAGGATTATTACCTGCTGGCTGTCGTGGGCGCCCGCACCAAAGACGCCGCTTTGGCGGTGAACAGCCTGAAAGAGGCCTTCAAGCTCAATCCCGATTTGAAGAAACGCGCCGCAAAGGATGCCGAATTCAACAAAATCAAAGACAGCGAGGCGTTTAAAGCCATCGTTTTCTAAAGAAAGTGAACACATGAAATGAAGAGACGGGGACGGGTTTCCGATTCCGTCTCTTTGTTTTTTTTCGGAAGAGATTATGCAACGGATATCAAAGCACCGTGTCCTCCGGTTCATGCTGGAGAAGGTTTTCCGCCTGAAGGTGGACTATACGGTTCCGGAAGGCGCCCGGAAAAGCGTGCTGCTGTTCGCCCCCCATACCAGCATGTGGGATTTCGTGGCGGGGAAATGGGTGATGGAT
>DBVK01000077.1:6879-7403 GCA_002308135.1 Bacteroidales bacterium UBA1266 | reverse complement strand
GGCAGCGGATGCCGCAAAGAATATCCGTCCGGCATGCGGCAAATATACGAAAAAATCTGTTACGCGCCCCTGTGGGCTGAAAAAAATTCACAGACGGCGACGACAAAAAGGATGACTTTTTTTGCAACTTTTGGGCGTTTCCGTCGCCACGGGTGTTCGCATTTTGATTATCTTTGCAGTTTATCCCATAGCCGGAAGAGGCTGTGTTAATTTTTTAGAAATAAAGAAATTAGTAAACATGGAAATCTCCTATAAATGGCTGAAGCGCTACCTGCCGACAGACCTGCCGGAAGCCAAGGTGTCGGCCCTGCTGACAGACTGCGGGCTGGAAATCGAGACGATGGAAACCTACGAAAGCATCCGGGGCGGACTGGAAAACGTATACATCGGAAAAGTCCTGACCTGTGAAGCCCACCCCAATTCCGACCACCTCCACCTTACCACCGTGGATGTTGGCCGTCCGGAACCCCTGCACATTGTGTGCGGCGCTCCGAACGTGGCGGCAGGACAGCACGTGGTCACCG
>DBVK01000077.1:6075-6814 GCA_002308135.1 Bacteroidales bacterium UBA1266 | reverse complement strand
GAAGGCATGCTCTGTGCCGCCGACGAACTGGGCATAGGCAGCGACCACGCAGGCATTCTAGTGCTGCCTGAAACCGCCGTTCCCGGCACGCCGGCCAAAGCCTATTTCCAAGTGGAAACCGACACGGTGTTCGGTATAGGGCTGACCCCCAACCGCAGCGACGCCATCTGCCATATCGGCGTGGCCCGAGACCTTGCCGCCTCCATCCATTGCCATTTGGGTGAAAAAATAACGTTGAACTATCCGGACGTTTCCGCGTTTCCGGAAAACGGCTTCGCCAATCCCGTATCCATTGACATTCAAGACAAGGAACGCTGCCCGCGCTATTCCGGACTATACCTCCGCAACGTGAAGGTGCAGGCGTCTCCGGACTGGCTGCAAAGCCTGCTTTNNTACGCCCCATCAACAACATTGTGGACATCACCCAGTTTGTCATGCTGGAATGCGGGCAGCCCATGCACGCTTTCGACGCGGGCAAAATCAAAGGAAACCAAGTGATTATCCGCCGGGCGCGGCCGGAAGAGCCTTTCCGCACCTTGGACGGCATCGACCGCAAATTGGACGCGGAGGACCTGGTGATTTGCGACAGCAACGACCCGATGTGCCTGGCCGGCGTGATGGGCGGCGAATGGTCGGGCATTTCCGACGCCACCACCGAAGTGTTTCTGGAAAGCGCGTATTTCCAGGCGGCGGGCATACGGAAAACCGCGAAACGCCACACCCTTAAAACCGACGCCTC
>DBVK01000077.1:3400-6041 GCA_002308135.1 Bacteroidales bacterium UBA1266 | reverse complement strand
CCCAACATCACGGTGCAGGCGCTGAAAAGAGCCGCCCTGCTGATACAGGAGCTGGCCGGGGGCGAAATCTCCGCCCTTACGGACGTATACCCTGAAACCATAGAGAAAGTGCAGATAATCTTCCCGTTAAGCTATCTGAACGCCTTGGCGGGGCAAACCATAGAAAAAGAAATGCTCTGCCAGATTCTGAACGATTTGGAGATAGACATCCGCAAGGACGAAAACGGCACGCTCACCTTGGCCGTGCCCACCAACAAAGTGGATGTCACCCGTCCGGCCGACGTGGCGGAGGAAGTGCTGCGCATCTACGGATACAACCGCATCGACCTGCCGATCCAGTTCGAATACCGGCATTCCGTCATGGAGGAAAACCCGCTGCTTGCCGTCAAGGAAAGGATTTCGGCCTACCTGTCCGACAACGGCTTTTTCGAAATCATGAACAACTCCCTGACCCGAAGCGAGTACGCGGAGCGTTTCGATTTCATTTCCCCGGAGGAGACCGTCCATCTGATGAACCCCTTGAGCAAAGACTTGCAGGACATGCGCCAGAGCCTGCTGTTCGGCGGCCTGGAAAGCATTGCCCGCAACATCAACCACGGCAACACCGACCTGCGGATGTACGAATTCGGCACGGTCTACCGCAAGGACAAGTCCAAAACCGCGCAGGACAGCGTGTTGGAACGCTACCCCCACCACCAACGCCTCGCCCTCTGGGCCAGCGGACAGCTGCAATCCGCCTCCTGGCAGGCGGCTGCGGAGGGGAGCGACTTCTTCTATTTGAAGAACATGGTGCTGAACAGTNNAGCCTGCACAAAGCCCGTTTCCAGACCCAACGCCTAAAGGTGGAGACCGTGGAGAACGCCATGGGGCTTGCCTACGCGCTGCAATACCGTTTCCGCCAGCAGCTCCTGCTGACCATAGGCGAAGTCGACACGGAAACACTGAAATATTTCGGCATCAAACAGCCTGTATACTACGCCGAAATCGACTGCGACGCCCTGATGAGGAGCTTGGAGCCCGCCCCCATCCGTTTCCGGGAGCTCAACCGTTTTCCGGAAGTGGACCGCGACCTCGCCCTGCTGGTGGACANNCAATTGGAAAAAATCGCCTACAAAACCGACCCCGCCATTACCGCTGTCAACCTCTTCGACGTATACGAAGGGAAGCACCTGGAAGCCGGGAAGAAGTCCTACGCACTCAGCTTCCGCATCAGCAATCCGGAGCGGACCTTCACTGCGGACGAGGTGCAGGCCATTATGGACAAACTGATTCTCGCCTACGAGAAAGAGGCAAACGCCAAATTACGATAAACATTCAAAAAAAGAAAAGTTTACATTTATTATGATTGCATACACAGAAAAAAAAGAAACCCGCACCGGTTTTGGTGAAGGCCTGCTGGAAGCGGGAAAACGGAATGAAAATGTGGTCGCCCTCTGCGCCGACCTCACCGGTTCGGTGAAAATGAACGCTTTTGCGGAAGCCTTTCCGGAACGCTTTTTCCAAGTCGGCATAGCCGAAGCCAACATGATTGGCATGGCCGCCGGCATGGCGCTGAGCGGAAAAATCCCCTTTGTGGGCTCTTTCGCCAATTTCTGCACCACCCGCGTTTTGGACCAAATCCGCATGGTGGTCGCCTATTCCAACAACAATGTGAAAATCTGCGGCTCCCACGCCGGCATCACTACCGGTGAAGACGGTGCCACCCATCAGGTGATGGAGGATATCGGCTTTGTCAAAGGCATTCCCAACATGACAGTGATCAATCCCTGCGATTTCAACCAAACCAAGGCCGCCACCATCGCCATCGCCAACTACGAGGGTCCCGTTTACCTGCGCTACGGTCGTCCCAAAGTGCCTAACTTCACGGATCCTGACCAGGCCTTTGTCATTGGCAAGGCCATCACCATGAGGGAAGGCAAAGATGTCACGCTGTTCGCCACCGGGCACATGGTGTGGCCGGCTTTGGAGGCGGCGGAAATCCTGGACGGGAAAGGCGTTTCCGCTGAAGTGATCAACATCCACACCATCAAACCTTTGGACACGGAAGCCATACTGCGTTCCGTCCGCAAGACAGGATGCGCGGTCAGCTGCGAGGAGCATTCCATCATTGGCGGCTTAGGCGACAGCATTGCCCAGACCCTGGTGCGCGACCACCTCTGCCCCCTGGAATACGTCGCCATGAAGGACGTGTTCGGCCAAAGCGGCACACCGGATGAGCTGATGCGCTTTTACGGGCTGGACAAAGAGCACATTGTGGAAGCCGCACGCAAATCCATCCAACGGAAACAGGCGTAAACAAGAAAAAAACTACTAAACTCACTTCCATGCAAAACATCAGGAATGTTGCCATTATAGCGCACGTTGACCACGGGAAAACCACTTTGGTGGACCGTATCCTATACCAGTCCAAATTGTTTCGGGACAACCAGGAAGTCCAGGATCTGATTCTGGACAACAACGATTTGGAAAGGGAAAGAGGCATCACCATTTTGTCCAAAAACGTATCGGTTCACTACAAAGGCTATAAAATCAACATCATTGACACACCGGGCCACAGTGATTTCGGAGGCGAGGTGGAAAGGGTGCTGAACATGGCGGACGGTGTGCTGCTGATTGTGGACGCCTTTGAAGGCCCCATGCC
>DBVK01000077.1:2857-3336 GCA_002308135.1 Bacteroidales bacterium UBA1266 | reverse complement strand
AAAGTGGACAAGCCCAACTGCAATCCTGAACTCACCATGGAGGCCGTGTTCGACCTCATGTTCGCCTTGGGCGCCAGCGAGGAGCAATTGGATTTCCCCGTTGTCTACGGTTCCTCCAAACAGGGATGGATGAGCGAAGACTGGCAGCAGCCCACCGACAATATCTTCTACCTGCTGGATCAGATTATTGAGCACATTCCGGAATACAAAGCGCCGGAAGGCAACACCCAAATGATCATCTCCTCCTTGGACTATTCCTCCTATGTGGGGCGCATCGCTGTCGGAAAACTCACCAGAGGCACGCTCATCGCAGGACAGAATGTCTCCCTTGTCAAACACGACGGCAGCATTGCCAAATCCAAAATCAAGGAATTGTATGTTTTTGAGGGACTGGGGAAAGAAAAAATCAAGACCGAAATCCAGGCTGGAGAAATCTGCGCCATTTTCGGCATTGAAGGCTTTGAAATCGGGGACACCAT
>DBVK01000077.1:2622-2772 GCA_002308135.1 Bacteroidales bacterium UBA1266 | reverse complement strand
ATCAACAACTCCCCTTTCTTCGGGAAGGAAGGGAAGTACGTCACCTCCCGCCACCTGCACGACCGATTGGAGAAAGAATTGGAGAAAAACCTGGCCTTGAGGGTGGAGCCCACCGCCTCCCCCGACGCGCACATTGTCTACGGCAGGGGC
>DBVK01000077.1:316-2601 GCA_002308135.1 Bacteroidales bacterium UBA1266 | reverse complement strand
GAGGGCTACGAACTACAGGTAGGTCAGCCCAAGGTCATCATCAAGGAAATCGACGGCAAAAAATGCGAACCCGTGGAGGAACTCATTGTGCTGGTGCCGGAGGAATTCTCCAGCCGCACCATCGATCTGGTCACCAAACGCAAAGGGGAAATCCTTTCCGTGGAAACCAAGGGTGACCGCATTTACCAGTGCTTCCGCATCCCTTCGCGGGGGCTGATCGGTTTGCGCAGCCAGATGCTGACCGCCACGGAAGGGGAAGCCATCATGTCGCACCGGCTGATAAACTTCGAACCGTGGAAGGGCGAAATCCCGCTGCGGCACAACGGATCCCTGGTGGCCATGGAAACCGGCACCGCCGTCGCCTACGCCATGGACAAGCTACAGGACAGGGGCTCTTATTTCATTGAGCCAATGGACGAAGTGTATGAAGGCCAGGTGGTCGGACAGCACATCCGCCAGGACGATCTGGTGATTAATGTGACCAAATCCAAGAAACTGAGCAATATGCGCGCCGCCGGCTCGGACGAGAAAATACTGCTGCCGCCGGCCGTCAAATTCTCTTTGGAGGAATATATGGAATACATTGGTGATGACGAATACCTGGAGGTCACACCCAAATCCCTGCGTCTGCGCAAAATCCTGCTCAATGACCTGGACCGCAAACGCCAGGCAAAACGCTTGGAATCACAAGCGAAGATGTGAAGGCGTTGATTCGCTGATTCGTTGATTTGTTTGTGGCACGCTGCCATTTCAGAATGGGGCAAGCGTTATTGATGGGGTTGCTGTAATCCGCCTTTCATGCAATCGTATCAGGATACTGGTTAAGTGTGTCAACAAAGCACGCAGCACGCGTTTCTGTCTCTTTCATTGGCAGACCGCCGTATGTGCTGCCGACACCGCATGTGGAAAGAAGCGGCCATACTGTTGAACAACTGTTCAAACGCATGGATGACGGATGCGTCACTCCCAGACATGGCATCTTCTATGATAGCCTAATCTTTGACGCCTACTCATTCGTGAGCGACCTTGTGCGCTCTGCAAAGCGTCGCATTGTGCTGTTCGACAACTATGTGGACGACACCGTATTGACGATACTGGACAAGCGTGGTAAGAACGTTTCCGCAAGCATCTACACCAAAGCCGTTTCGTCCCAATTGGCATTGGATCTCGCCAAGCACAACGCACAGTACCGTCCAATTGAAATAAAAACGTTTGACAAAGTCCACGACCGCTTCCTCTGCATCGACATCACCGTCTATCACATCGGAGCCTCGCTGAAAGACCTCGGGAAGAAGTGGTTCGCCTTCAACAGGATGGAGATGACAGCGGATGCTTTCATAGTCCTTATTGCATACAATAGAAAAAAAGAATAACCTTCACAATATTTATATGCGTATTTCGTTATCATTAAAAATAAACACTATGCCGACAATTTTCACAATATTTGGATTGAGATTCATGTTCTACTCAGATGACCATGAACCAGTACATATACATATTATCAAAGCCGGATGCGAGGCAAAGTATACTGTCAGTCCCTTGCAACAAGTTTACAATCATGGGTTCAAACGTCATGAAATATCTTTGATAGAATCACTTATTGAAGAAAACAAAGATGTAATCACTGAACGTTGGCAATCATTTTTCACAAACAAACCCACGGAGAAATGAACAGAAGACAGATTGCACGGGTTTGGGTGGACAACCATGCTGTTTACGCGGAAACCACAGATGGACTGCAGGCGAGTTACGAATTTGACTTGTGGCCACGTCTGCTACAGGCCGACGACAAACAACGTCGAAATTTTGAGCTTTCCTATTTTGGTATCCACTGGCCTGAATTGGATGAAGATTTGGGGTTCGAAAGCATGTTCCACGCCGCCGGACTGTGCGAAATCACTGTAGGGGAAGATTCCGTCTGCTACGGTTAAGGGTGTTCAGCCAAGGCAGAACCGTGGAGGAACTTGCCAAATCTGCAACTTGTAAGGATTTCTTACAAGTTCAACACAAAGGGGGACGTGCCATCCAACGCCGTATCAAGTTTTACAACCTTGATGTGATTATCTCTGTCGGTTATCGCGTGAAAAACAAAAGAGGTGTACAAATGGTTCGCCTTCAACAGGATGGAGATGACGTCGTAGGAGCTGGTAGGAAATGTCTCATCATAAATCAGACAAAGGTTACCACATGCCATATTATTTTGGAAAACCTGTCCCGCGTATTGAGAAAAATTATACTTTTGTAATTGATATGACCTTCCACGCTTCTCGTAAGATCAGCGCACC
>DBVK01000077.1:0-292 GCA_002308135.1 Bacteroidales bacterium UBA1266 | reverse complement strand
CACTATCCATTAGGGAACAAGAGATACCTTGTCCGGAGGCGGCAACGAAAGCACTTATTGGTCTGGATATGAATCCTGTCGTTTTTGAGCTAAAATATATTTCTTATTCTTTATCAATATTAAGCATTACCTCAATCGGTACGGTACTGTCCATCACTCCAACGCGTGTGTCCGATGCGTGTCGATTTACACCAGTATAAGCCAGCGATGTATCTTCATAGCGGCGAAACTTTAATATTGCATCGTTCATTTGAGCTTTGTTGAAAACACCGATACGTAGCAAAAGGTCGAA
>DBVK01000138.1 GCA_002308135.1 Bacteroidales bacterium UBA1266 | reverse complement strand
GCAGAGCCAGCTCCTTCTCAACCGGTTGTGCGCCGGAAAACGACACGGGATCAGAGTCAGCGGACAACGCATTAGTGACAGTCAACAAAAAAGTGAGGCAGATGGCGAATGTTATCTCCTCCGCTATCTGTTTGCGGAGCTCCTTCAACTCTCTGCAGATTTCTTTTCCGGGGTTCATAGATGTGATTGGGTTTAAAGGTTATATTTCAAAACATCTTTTACAGAATAGATGCGACTGTCATGCTCAAAGGTGAAGTATTGGTCATCCAATATCATCCACTCTTCACGCTGCTTGCGAGTAAGATGCTTGATATCAGGAAACAGACCGACAGGCACCAACACCACACGTCCGTCAGTAAGATATACGGTCATCATGCCACGCTTCAGTCCAAAATCAAGTTTCTTGATGCCAAGGTCGGTGTCTTTAAATTTGCACATGATTCTTATTTATTTGATTCGTTTAACATTTATTTTCTTTCCATCAAACACTTGGTCCATAAGCATGTTAAGTTCTTCCCAATGTTCCTCAATGGCACGGATAATCACCCGCTCTTCCGATGCTGTGAGTTCCGACCATGCCACTTCAATCCTCTTCTCTCCATTTTTTTCTATCCAAATTTTGGCTACAGTATCCCCTTTGTGCGACTGCTTGCTGCCGCGCCGCACAACATGTACATGACGACGGTTCTCATCCTTATCGGCGGGAAACACAGAGAGAATATAACATAGTATGAACATCAACTTGCCCATAAATTTCAATTTTATATTTAACGCCGCCGTTTCGATTTTATTGTGTCACTTGTAACTGGAATTTAGGGGCACATTACAATCCGCCAGTTCACTTTTTTCCGGTTTGCATGCATGACATCACCTCTGCCAGCCTTCAATGCGATATGTCTTTTCCATGAGCTTTTTCTCCTTGCCGGTGGCGGCATTCCGACACCAGTGTTTTGGTCACTATAGGATCCTAATCTACCGCATTGAAAGAACCGCCCTCAAATTCGTGTCGGTGAACGTTCTCCAAATCATCAGTTTTATAGGTTTATAGTCATCAAACAACTGTTTTACAAACTTGATTTCAAACACAAGTCTGAAATCATTCTCATCGGCATCTGAAACAAACTCATGCTTTGTCCCCACACGAGCCACCTTTATCAGATAAAGGTCCCGAATTCCTTTGCCCTTGGTATAGGGCATAAAATAATGGAGCTTATTAAGGGCTATTGTGGATGGGAATTTCTTTCCGGCAAAGTATGTTCTGGCATTCCGAGTGGTATAAGGAACAATGTACTTATCGGGAACAAGACAGACAAGCACGTTCTTGGAATCATCCAGACAATTGTCACCATTGTTATTCTTACTGGAAAAAGAATTTTTCACAATGCAGCTTTCCAAAGGAGACTTTTCATGCATATCAAACATGTCAAGCTCAAAAAGCCGTGGTGGAAGCATTTGATGTGCCGTTCGGCACGCCTCCACAAACCGGCTTTCCTCCGGATTGTGCGCGTCAATGTCATTGAACAGACGGATAAGCGAGCGTCCAATGGCGAATGCAAGGTTAACAGGCACTGCATTACCTATTTGTTTATACTGGTCAGTAACGTTTCCTTCAAACTCCCAATAGTCAGGGAATGTCTGGATACGGGCATATTCACGGACGGTCAAAGGTCGGGTTTCAGTCGGATGGCAACGTTCAGTCTGTTTTTGTGCTGGAGCACATGTGAGAGTTAAAGAAGGTTCGTCCATGGACAAGCGACGTGCCATACCTGTCTTACCGCCTCCAAGATAGAAGCTGCCTCCCATATATTCCTTCTGTTCTTCAACAGGCAAATCGCGCCAATCGCCACCCTCCGGCACCATCGCCATTACCCTGGCTTTCTTTGCAGGATAAAGCTGGCCTTCTGATTTTGGCACATCCCTATCAAAAAGATCTCCCGCAAAAAAAAGCATCACGCAACGTCATCACACGACGATACGGATCCGGCCATTTGAATCGGAAACCCTGTTCATAAATGTCATTCCGGATTGCAATAAGTATCAAACGTTCCCTTTTCTGAGGAACCTGATACATAATGGCTTTCAGAACTCTTGGTTCAACAAGAGTGTATCCCAATTCTGCAATGGAATTACAAATAACCTCAAGTGTTTTACCATCATCATGGGACAACAACCCCTTCACATTCTCGCCCATAAACACTTTAGGCTGAATCTCGCGGACGGCACGTGCCAGTTCAAAGAACAATGTACCACGGGTATCGTTCAAGCCTCCCTTTTTCCCAGCGTACGAAAATGCCTGACACGGGAATCCGCCTGACAGAAAATCAACCATTCCACGAAGCGGAGTAAAATCTATCTGATGAATATCACCCTCCAACACATTCCATTCCGGATGATTGCGTCTCAAGGTCTGACAAGCCATTGCATCTATTTCATTCAACAGCACATGACGAAAACCGGCCAAATGCATTCCAAGCGCCAAACCACCAGCGCCTGCAAACAGTTCGACGGAAGTATAGTCACGAAGCGGAGCCACATGAAACTCCTCATCCCATTTCGTGTCGAGCATCCTTTTAACAGGTTCTATATCGGTCAAATCCTCCATATAGAATCCGTCTTTACCTTTATCATTCCTATGATATGGATAAAAACCGCTTTCTCCCCACTTTTGAGTGGTGGCCAGTGAAGTTCCAGTAAGGTCGGCTAAACTGTTTGCAGATAAAAATGTTGGCATCAGAGTCCTCCTTTGTCTTCAATTTCTTTGGCAATTTCTTTGATTTTAGACGCTATCAGAACACTTCCGTCAATATGTTCATCCTCAACCACTTCACCGAAAGCCCTTGTGAGACGGTGATAAAATTGTCTGTCTCCGGTCAGATGCTCCCAAAACTCAGCACCGCAATAAACAGGATAGGTCGTGTTAATTGTTTTGTAGTTCGCAGACAAATTCTGACGTTCACCATACAACACACCTACAATTAAATCCTCATCGGAAACACGAAGCCTGTTCTGGCGTGCGATTCCCTTAAAATCCTTGAAATGCCCTAAAATTGTATCAATATCATCCCGATTGATAGTTTGAGGGCCTGCCTTACACTGACAATATTTTGTTCTGCCATCAAGAGCATCCATAAATTCAATGTCAATTCCCGGTATCGCAGAGCCACTGCTGGTTATCTCCTTAAGTCCGGCAATAAAAAACTGGATGTTTGACCCAAAACTGGTGTTGATGCTGGTTCCCAAAACTCTTGGATAGACCAATGCTTTTGCCAATGATGTTGACTCTGTATTACCGCATAGGAAAGCCGCCAGATAGTTGATAAGGAACGGATTGATATTAAAATCTTTAAGGGTAAGACTTTCCAATCCTTTCAAATGAGCGGGAATGATTATCCTGCGAAAATAATCTTTTCCACTATCAATGATGGATTTCTTTTCCTTACATGATATTATAAAAATATACTTATCAAAAGAACAATCAACTATTACACATCTCCTTTAAGAATCCGCCGGTTGCACGACAGCATGCTCTTGTACCGCGCTGTCAGCAGGGACAGGGGAAACAAGGGTGGAATCCGGCACGGACAGTGCAGGCGCCAGGGTATCCTTTTGCAGCGTGTCAGCAGGCGCCGGGGCGGGCTTGGGAATATAGACCTTCGTCTGTCCGACAATCAGCCGCTCGCCCGGATGTATCATGGTGCTTTTACGGTGGTTCAGATTCAACAGCGCGGAAACGCTCGTGCCGTATTTGCGGGAGATCATGGTCAGCGACTCGCCGCTTTTAACCACATGGTATTTGTTTCTGTAATAAAAATCGCCTCCATTGGCGCCCTCCTGTTCCGGAAGGGTGATACGCGCCAGCTCCTCCTGCCGCTGCAAACGGTAGATGCTGTCTTTGCTGTCTTCAAACAGCATCACATACTTGACCGGCAGGGTGAAGGTGCATCCCGTGGACGTGGCTGGGATGATGCCGCGTTTGTACTGGGGGTTATAGTATTTCAGCTCTTCCACCGGAATGCCGGTGACAGTGGATACCTTGCTCAAATCCAGCTTTTGGAAAATCTGCAGCGTATCCACGGCCTCCACGAGGGTCTGCGCCGCCTCCAAACCGTAGAGGTTATGGTATTTCATAGCGAACATGGCCCCATAGAAAGCCGGGACATAGCCACGCGTTTCCCTTGGCAGATAATTGTAAATCAACCAGAAATCCTGTGCACCACCCGCCCGTTTGATGGCTTTCACCACATTGCCGGGGCCGCAATTGTAGGCAGCCAGCGCCAAAGGCCAGTTGCCGTCGAACATCTCGCTCAAATCGTACAGGTGACGCGCCGCCGCATCCGTCGCCTTGGCGGGATCCATGCGGTCGTCCACATAGGTGGTGACCTCCAGCCCGTACAATTTGCCGGTGCCGTATATGAATTGCCACAAACCGGTGGCCCCCGCCCGGGAGACCGCCTCCGGACGCAGTGCGGATTCTATCACCGCAAGGTACTTCAGTTCCAAAGGCACCCCGTATTTGTCCAGCACTTCCTCGAAAAAAGGGAAAAAGCGCTGGGCGCGCGCCAAAATCAGAGGCATGGATTTCAACCCCTTAGTGTATAAATTAATGTAGCGTTTGATCTCCTCGTTGTACACCATGGGGAAAACCGTGGTGTTCAGCAAGGCTTCCAACCGGGCTATGTTCAGGGAGTCCTCGCTTAGGGAGTCCGTCACTACCTCCGGCAGACAGATTTGGGAATGCACCTGGTACTCTACTATACGCGCATACCACGATTGCTGCATCTCCTCCCACATCCGGCGGATCTGCACCTCCGCCTCNNAAAGGGTGTCGGCTTCGGTGATATGCAATTTGTTTTGCGCGGAAAGGGGCCGCACCAAAAACAGGCAGCAGCCGAACAGCAGCAACAGTCCCCTACGCATTCGCAACCTCCTTCAAATAGTCCCGTATGCCGTCCCACACTATGCCTATACGCAAATCAAAGGCTTCACGTGAAGCATAGCCCACATGGGGAAGCAGCACCGTGTTGGGCGCGTGCAGCAGCGGATGATCCGCCGGAAGCGGCGGTTCCTTTTCATATACGTCCAGTGCCGCGCCAGCCAAACGCCCCTCACGCAGGGCTTCGGCCAGAGCCGGCAAATCCACGACATTGCCGCGTGCCGTATTGACCACTATGGCGGAGGGCTTGCACAAGGCAAGCATTTCCCTGGAAATCAGATGATGTGTCGCCTCTGTCAAGGGAAGGTGCAGGCTGATGATGTCGGACTGCCGCATCAAATCCTCCAAAGCAACGTACGGAACGCCCATGTTCCGTATTTCCTCATGTTCGGAGCGGTTGTACGCCACCACGCGGCAGCCGAAGGCCTGCAGCAAACGGGCCGTTTGCGTGCCTATGGCGCCGGTGCCGACTATACCCACGGTTTTCCCATACAGTTCGCGTCCCAGGAATTGGCCGCGGGCACCTCCCTGACGGATGCTTGCATCCAAAGCCGTGACATGCCGCAGCACATCAATCATCAGCCCGACAGCCAGTTCCGCTACAGCACGGCTGGCATAGCCGGCGGCGTTCCGGATACGGATGCCGTGCGTCCGGCAGTAGGCTTCATCGATATGGTCCTTGCCGGTAAACGCCAAGGCGATGTATTTCAATTTCGGACAGGCCGACAGGACTTCAGCGGGAAGCGGGATATTGGAAATGATCACAATGTCGGCATCGGATATGCGTTCCCGTAAGCTTTCCGCATCTTCCCTGCGGTCGGGATAAAAAACAAACACATGGCCGGCGGCCTGCATTTCTGCCGCCAATTGCCGCGCCAGTTCCGTGGATATGCCTATAGGTTCTGCTGCTACAATTTTCATGGTCAGGGAGCTTTAGTGGGAAGGATGACACAGGATGCCGCCTCTATGCCTTTCAGGTCATAGTACGAGGTGATTTGCTGAACCTCAAAGGTATATGTTCCCTTCCGGGTGAATTTGCGTTGGGGGTATATGGTTTTCTCCACCGTCCAGGTGTCACCGAAGACCGTGCCTTCATGGCTGCCGTCGGCTTTGCGCACGCCCACCACTTTGCGCATCACATTCACCTGGCCGTCCGGAGCGGTCAGCACGGTATGAATGGGCACTTCGGAATAGGGGTAGTCATCCGAAACGGCTATGCGCACTTTCACCTCATAATACTCATTCTCCTTGGGGAATTCGGGCTGAAAGGCGAGTACGCGGAAGCGGTTCCATTTATGGTCGGGAAAGGAAACGGTCTCGTCCATCAGCGCCCTGTCGGAATGACAGGAGAAACAACCCGCGGCCAAAGCGGCGAAAAAAAGAAAAAACTTGATTCTCATAATTATTTTTTTCGGAAAAAGATTTCCACCGGCACACCTTTGAAATCCCAGCATTTGCGGATTCTGTTCTCCAGAAAGCNNAGGGATCCCGGATGTACTGCGGCAGGTTGCAGAAGAACACAAAAGCGGGTGTCGGAGTGGGTAATTGGGTAATGTATTTTATACGCACCACCTTGTCCTTGACAATGGGCGGGGGATTGTCGTCGATGACCGGCTTCAGCGTCTCGTTAAGCTCCGAAGTCGGAATGCGGCGCCCCCTGTTGGCGTACACCTGCATGGCGGTCTCCAGCACATTCAGTATGCGCTGTTTCTTCAGCACGGAGGTGAACAGTATCGGAATGTCGTTGTTCGGTGCGATACGTTCCCGTATGTTTTTCTCAAAAGCCAGGTGGGTGTTGGATTCCTTGGCGATCAAATCCCATTTGTTCACCACCAGCACTATGCCTTTCTTGTTCCTTTGCGCTAGGCTGAGCACATTCAAATCCTGGGCTTCGAAGCCGTTGGCCGCGTCGCACATCACGATGCACACATCACTGTTTTCGATGGCACGCACCGTGCGCATCACCGAATAGAACTCCACATCGGCCTCCACTTTCCGCTTTTTGCGCAAACCGGCGGTGTCCACCAGGTAGAATTCATAGCCGAATCCCTTGTAGTGCGAATAAATGCTGTCCCGGGTGGTGCCGGCCAGGGGCGTTACTATGTTACGCTCCTTCCCCAGCAGCATATTGATGATGGAGGATTTGCCCACATTCGGACGGCCGATGAAGGTCAGCTTGGGCAAATCGTCCGGAATTTCAGCATTCGTTTCCGTTTTGCAGCATTTGACCACTTCGTCCAGCAAATCCCCCGTACCGCTGCCGGTAACAGCGGAAATCGGGTATAACGTACTAACCCCCAGCGCATAGAATTCCATCTGATCCGCAAAATTGGCGGGGGAGTCGATTTTGTTCACCACCAGGAACACGGGCTT
>DBVK01000005.1 GCA_002308135.1 Bacteroidales bacterium UBA1266 | reverse complement strand
TTATCGTCCGCAATAATACCCATTATTGTCGACAATAATACCCATTATCATTTGCGGTGACTCCCATGATAAAAACAGACGATGCGCGTCATTAGGGTAAACGATGCGCATCGTGAGGACAAATGATGCGCGTCACTGAGGTAAATGACGCGCATCAATGGAGTCAAGGTTGTTATTTCTTGGTGGAGATGACCAGGAAGCTGGTGTATTTCCAGAAAGTGGCGGGATTCAAGATTTTGAGGTAAGCAATCTCGTCGGGGTCGTTCTCATTGGGCACCAGTTCGTAAGAGTCGGCCGGATGCTTGGAGATGACCTGTGCTTTCTTCAGGTTGACGGTGATGGTGGTCACCTTGGTACGGTCGATGAGGGTGAAGTGCTCGACATTCATATTGGAGTTGAGTCCCTGTTTCTTGCCGATGCCGATGAAACCTCCGTCTTTGCCCACGATGCCTTTGCCGTTGAGTTCCTTGTAGGTACCCACGACGAAGTAGGCCTTGTTGGCCTCAGCAGTCTGGTGTGCGATAGTGGCGTCTTTCTCCTCGTTGGCACGGGTGAGGGTGTTGACATTCTCGTTAAGGTTCTTGATGACAACCTTGTTCTGCTCCAGTTCGGTGAGCAAGCTGGCAATCTGGCTCTCCTGGGAAGCCACGCGCTCTTCGAGGTTGGTCACGAATTCCTGCAACTTGGCATTCTCCTTGCCCAGTTTGCTGATTTGGGCGTTGAGCGAAGCCATCTTGGCCTTGTTGTCGGCAAGCATGCTCTCGATGGTGGCAATCTGGTCCTTGATTTCACCTTTGACATTGCCGCTCTCGATGCCGGTGCTGCGGAGGGTTTGCACCTTGCTGTACTTGTCGGTGATAAGATTGAGGTTGGTCTCAATCTGGTTCAGCATGTCGAATAGGTCGTCAATTTCGCCGTCCTTGGCATCGATGATGGCCTGGAGGGAGTCGGCACGTTTCTGGGCGGCCTCCTCAATCTTCTGTGTGCAGGCGCTGAAGACTACGGGCAACAGAGCGAGGATGAGGATGATGTGGATTTTCTTCATGGTTTGGATATTTTTGTTTTGTAATTGTATTCTGTGCAATATATATAATAGGTGTGCGTTATACATTTATATATTTGAGAAACGCTGCATGTGCCATTTTATTGCCCGGCAGCGTGCGCAAAAACCAAAAATAACCATAAAATATAGCAAATGAAGAAATTGCTTGCTGTGCTAATGATTATGACTACAGCTATGACATCTGTCCTGGGACAGGACAACCCACTCCTTGGAGAATGGAAAACACCTCACCAGACTCCGCCTTTCAGCCAGATAAAGAACGAACACTATCGGCCTGCCATGCGGGCTGCCATCAAAGAGGCCAAGGCAAATATCGACAAGATAGCGAGCCAAAAAGCTGCTCCCACTTTCGAGAACACCATCGTGGCGATGGAGAACGCCTCAATGACGTTGGACCGTGTGAGCGGCGTGCTCTTCAACTTGAACGAATGCAACACCGACAGCGTGATGCAGCAGATCGTGATGGAGCTCTCGCCAGAACTGACTCGTTTTGAGAACAGCGTGACGATGAACGACAAGCTTTTCGCCCGTGTGAAGTCAGTCTACGACAATCGTGAATCCCTCCATCTGACATCGGAGCAGACGATGCTGCTGGAGAAAACCTACAAGCGTTTTGTACGCAGGGGTGCCTTGCTGGACAAGAAGGACAAAAAGACCTTTGCCAAGAACGCAGAGGAACTTTCCAAGTTGTCGCAGCAGTTCAACCAAAATGTACTGGCCGACAACAATGCCTTCACTCTCCATATCACCCAGAAGGAGAACCTTGCAGGACTGCCCGACAACGTCGTGGCTGCAGCCCGTCANNCGCCGAGAACAACGCCTTCAAGGCCGAGATCGGCATCACCGTCTCCGAGTATCCGTCCTGGATGGCGACCTGTGAGGACCGCGCCCTTCGCGAGAAGGCGTTCTATGCCTATTCTTCCCGCGGCAACCACGGCAATGAGAACGACAACAACGAGATCATTCGTCGTATGACTCAGCTGCGCTGCGAACAGGCGCGACTGATGGGCTATAATGATTATGCGGAGTATGCGTTGAGCGACCGCATGGCCAAGAATCCCCGCAACGTGAGCGACTTTATGCGCAAGCTTATCGATGCCGGCTCTCCTGTTGCGGTAGCCGACTTCAATGCCGTGCAAGAGTACGCTATCAGTCATGGTTTTGATGAAGAATTGCAGCGGTGGGACTTCAGCTACTGGAGCGAGAAACTGAAACAGGACAAATACAGCTTCGATGCCGAATTGCTGCGTCCCTACTTCCAGCTGGAGAAGGTGCGGCAGGGTATCTTCGACCTCTATGGCCGTCTTTACGGACTCACGTTCAAAGATGCCCCCCAGATTGAGACCTATCATCCCGATGTGCGTGCTTACGAGGTCTACGATGGCAGCCGCTTCATGGGTGTGCTCTACCTGGATATGTTCCCCCGCGAGAGCAAGCGCAGCGGCGCCTGGATGACAGAATTCCGCAGCCAGTGCCAAAGCGGGGACGGACAGCCGGTGATTCCGGTTATTTCGCTGGTTTTCAATTTTCCGCGTCCGGTGGGGGACAGGCCCTCCCTCTTGAATTTTGACGAAGCCGAAACCTTTTTCCATGAATTCGGCCACAGCTTGCATGGGTTGTTGAGCCGTTGCCGCTACCGTTCCCTGGGCGGCACCAATGTTTCCCGGGATTTTGTGGAGCTGCCTTCGCAGATTATGGAGAACTGGGCTTCCCATCCGGAGATGATGCGGCTCTACGCCCAGCATTACCAGACGGGAGACACCATTCCTGAAAAACTGATACAGAAGATACAGGCCGCTGCCAATTATGGGCAGGGCTTCATGAACACGGAGCTGATTGCCGCTTCGCTGCTGGACATGGACTATCATTGCATGGAACACCCCGACATACGGCAGCCTGCTGTCTTTGAAGCGGAAACCATGCGTAAATACGGTCTGATCCCTTCCATCATCTCCCGTTACCACAGCCAGTATTTCCAGCATATTTTCACTTCCTCCTCGGGCTATTCGGCCGGGTATTACAGCTATACCTGGTCGGCGGTGCTGGACGCCGATGCCTTTGCCTGTTTCAAAGAGAAGGGCATTTTCAGCCGGGAGGTGGCGGACGCTTTCCGCAAAAACATCCTGGAAAAAGGCAATACGGAAGATCCCGCGGTATTGTACCGCAATTTCCGTGGGGAGGATCCGACCATCACACCCTTGTTGCGGAAACGCGGATTGTTGAAGTAGCCTGAAATGAGACGCTATCTCTGGACAATACTGAAGCTCATTCTCTTCTGGATGCTCTTTTTCTTCATCGGGCGGCTGCTTTTTTTATGCGTTTACCGCAATATGCTTGCAGGAGTCTCTTTTGCGGAGACTGCCGCCTGTTTCGCCCATGCGCTCCGGCTGGACTTTTCCGCAGTGTGCTACCTGATTGCTTTGCCGACGATACTGCTCACCCTTTCGCTTTGTTTCAGCGCCCGCTGGCTGCGTACCGCCTTGGATGCGGTGGTGGCCTTGGAGCTGCTGGTGTGCAGTTTGATCTGCATAGGCGAGATTGCCGTCTACGGGGAATGGTTGAGTAAATTGAGCTACAAGATTCTGCTGTACCTTCGCCGTCCGATGGAGATTGTGGAGACCGCCACCACGGGGCTGCTGCTGCTCTCCGTTCTGGCGGTGGCGCTGTTCTGCGGTGTGTTCTTTGTGCTTTACCGCAAGGTGGCGCTTCGCCCTCCGGTGCGACCGGTGGCCAAGGCCTGCCTATGGGCGCCCCTTGCCCTGATTTTGTCCGCTGGCTGTTGTGTGCTCGGGATGCGCGGCGGTTTCAACGCCATCCCCATCACCCAGAGCGCTGCCTGGTATTCCAAACACGCCTTTTTGAATGATGCGGCGGTCAACCCCTCCTGGAACCTGTTATGCAGCTTCTACGATTTCGGGGACATGGACATGGAGCGCTATTCGTTTATGCCGGATGAGGAGGCTGATGCGCAGCTGCGCGCTGTTCAGGCTGTGGAAAAAGATACCGTGGTGAGGGTGCTGTGTGCGGATAAAGTGAATGTGGTCTTTATCCTGCTGGAAAGCTGGTCCGCCGATTTGATAGAAAGCCTGACCGGAACGGAAGGTGTGACCGCTTCCTTCCATGCCTTGGAGGAGGGCGGCATACTTTTCACGAACTTTTACGCCAACGGCCACCGCTCCCAACAGGCCATGTCCAGTGTCTTCAGCGGATTCCCTCCGTTGCCGATGTACGATATCACCGATGATTTCTCCAAATACCGTCATTTGCCTTCCCTGGCGGCGGAACTGAAGAAAGCCGGCTACCATACCTCCTTTTATTTTGGAGGCAACCTGGATTACGGAAACATACGTTCCTTTCTGCTGCATTGCGGCTTTGACCGCATGGTGGAGGAAAAGGATATGGACAGCCGCCTTCCCAGGGCGAAGCTGGGCATTCACGACCAATACACTTTTCCCTTGCACCATCACGCTTTAAATGCGGAAAGTCAGCCGTTTATGAGTGTGCTGTTCACAATGAGCTCCCACAGCCCCTATGACCAGCCGGCTTCGCCGGAGATTGCTCCGGTATCCATACGCCATGCCGAAACCCCTTTCCTGAATTCCGTCAAATACTGCGACCATCATTTGGGGCGCTATTTCGATTCCGTGCGTCACGAAGCCTGGTATCCCCACACCCTTTTTGTCATTATGGGGGACCACAGTCATCCGACCCACAGGGAAACGCGGAACCAGACCCCTGATTACCAGCATGTGCCTTTGCTGCTGTACGGCGAGGTGATCGCCCCGGAATGGCGGGGCAAGCGGGTGGAGACCGTATCCTCCCATGTGGATGTGGCGCTCACCCTTTTGCACCAGCTCGGATTGGACGCCTCGGGTTTCGTTTGGGGAAAGGACATGTTCAATCCTTATGCGCAGGCGTTCGCCTATTTTGAATCCTATACCGGATCCGGTTGGATACGTCCTGGCGCCGCTTATGTGGGGCTGCAAAACGGTCGGGNNNCCATTATTACGGCGACTCCACGAAGTATTCCCAGGTGGAAAAGGAGAGCAAGGCCTATTTGCAGCGCCTCTACCGGACTTACGTGCGCTGGTAGGGGGTGAACACTGGAAAATCAGGTGTGAAGCTTTATTCCTGGCGTTCGGAACGGCTGTTTTCAGACCGTTCGATAAAGCGAAGGACCTTATCGCTGGCTCCCGCTTTCTGCTCCACGTAATGACGGGCGTTTTCCCCGCTTTGGCGCAGCAGGCCCTCATCGGAGGAGAGCGCTGTAAGGGTCTGTATGCATTCCTTGGCGTTGTGCACGCAGAACGCGCCCTTGCATTCGATCAGGTCGCAGGCCTCCTTGAAATGATGGTATTTGGGACCGAACAATATGGGCAGGCCGAAGGTGGCGGCCTCCAAGGTGTTGTGTATGCCTTTGCCGAAACCGCCTCCGATATAGGCGATGCCGGCATAGGGATAAAGATTCTTCAGCAGGCCGACGGTATCCACCACCATCACCCGTATGCCGGAAAAATCTTGGTTTACATCTGTTTGGGTGTAGTACACGCAGGGCATGTCATGGAACAGCCGGGCGATGGATTGCAGGTGGGCTTCGTTGACCTCATGAGGAGTGAGAATCAAGGCGTAATCGCTGTTTTTCATCCATTCGTGCAGCAGCTTTTCATCGGGCTCCCAGGTGCTTCCGCCAATGAGCACCTTGCGTCCCTCGCAGAAACGGCGCACAATGTTATTCTCCTTGGTGCGGCGGACGGTTTCCAGCACGGTGTCGAAACGGGTGTCGCCGAACACGCCGCATTGGGGAATGCGGTAGCGCAGCAGCAGTTGGCGCGAAGCCTCGTCCTGCACGAAGAAATAGGTGACTTTGCGCAGCTGCAGGCGGAACCAGTGCCCGTAGATTTTAAAGAAATACTGGTCGGGATGGAAAATGGCGGAAACCACGTAGAAGGGGATATGCCGCTGGTAGGCTTCGTGTATGTAATTGAACCAGTACTCGTATTTGATGAAGAAAATGCACTGGGGGTGCACAATGTCCAGAAAACGCTTGGCGTTGTGGCGTCTGTCCAAAGGCAGGTAGAAAATGTAGTCCGCCTTGTCGTAATTGTAAAAATGCTTGTAACCGGAAGGGGAGAAGAAGGTCAGCAGCACTTTGTGGTCGGGTTTCTGCCGCTTGATGCGTTCAATAAGGGGTTTGCCCTGCTCGAACTCCCCATAGGAGGCGCAATGCACCCAGATGATGCGGTCCTGGCGTTTGATTTGCAGGCGCAGGGCGGCAAAAATGAACTGACGGCCGGTTTTCCAGGATTTGGCTTTGTCATTGGCCACCGCACCGATGTGAATGCACATGCCGTAAAGGAAGATCCCTATGTTATACAGCCATCTGATCATCTGAAGTAATACGTGTCCTGATATTCTTTTTTATATAAAGGGATAATCCATCCGGCTTTCACACCAGCCGTGATGTCGGTGAATGTGCGATTGTCCTGGCCCATGAGGGAGAAGTCCCACTCGCGCTGCCGCTGGGAGAATCCTTCCATGAATTCCATACCTATGTAGAAGCAGGTGTATTTGGTCTTGGAAATATGGGTGTAGCCGATGAACTGGTATAGCGTCCAGCCCATGGTCAGACGGTCGTAGCCTTTCTTGTACGCATCGGTCAGCGCGGCGACGCGGTTCTCAGGATTCTTAATGTAGACGTAGCGTTGCTCCACGCCGGCGCCGAGTTTCAAATGAATGCCGGAATTGCGGTGGTTGTGGCTGACAGGAAGGATTTTCCCCGCTTCCGCCCGCAGGCTCCACAGCCGCTGGTCCACGTCAATCTCGGCCGGTTGCCCGTCGCCGTCCATGATGGAGCCGTTGCTGTTGGTGATCATGCGGAAAAGCGAATCGGTGCCTTTGACATTTCCGGAGAAACAATAGGTGAATCCGGCGTTGAAACTCCAGTTGGACTTGGTTTTCAACCCCAAATCCATGCCCACGCCCATCAGATTGGTCGATTCGTTCTTCAAATCGCCCATGGTGAGAAAATAGCCGTAATGAGCCGCTGTGTATACAATCAGTCCGGCGGAATCCACTTTGGAGACCCGCATTTGCAACTGCGCATACGTTCGCCCCCCCCATAAGAGGAACAGCAGGCAGACACAGTGTGTCTGCCAGATCCGGCGGATTGTCTGGCGCTTCATTATCCTTCAATCACGCGGTGGACTTTGGCTAAGATGGCTTGCTCTTTATCCTGGGCGGCTTGTTGCAGGCGTCCGGCCTCCGCCAGTATATTGTCGGCAAACTGCTTGTCTTTCAGAGAGGATGCGTTGATCTTGACATTCAGGAAAGCGCCAAGCACAGCCGAACGGGCGCATAGCGCGCCTACGCCTGCATCGGAGACAGAGTTCGGATTGCCGGTGTCCACCATGGCTTCGCAGATTTCAAACACTTCAAACGCTTTCTGCATGGTTTTGAACGGCACTTCAATGGCATAGCGGGTGGCGTCCTGTATGGCTTGGGAGCGGATGGCTTTTTCCTCTTCGTTCTTTTTCGGCAGACCGAATGCGTCCATGATGCGGTTGAAGGAACGGGTGTCCTCATCCACCAGATAAAGCAGTTCGTTCTTGATGGCTTCGCCTTTTTCCGCCCAAACGGAGAATTCCTCCCAGCGGTCATCCCAGCCCGGTTTGTGGGCGGAGAGGTTGGCCACCATGGTGCCGAGGGCGGCGCCAAGCGCACCCATGTAGGCGGAAATGGATCCGCCTCCCGGAGCGGGGCTTTCCGAAGCCGTCTCGTTGGCGAAGGAGGTACAGCTCATATCCACCAGCAGGGATTCCTTTTCATCGGCGGCGATCAGGTATTCGATCACCTTTTCCTGCGGATTGATGGGTTTGAGGTCGTCCAGTCCCATGGATTTGATGGCGATTTTGACCATTTCCTCCTCGCTGATGCCGAGGGAGCGCTGCTGTTTGCGCAGGTAGAATTTGGCGGCGTCTGTCAGCACTTTTTTGGGAATCAGCCCGACGATTTCACATCCGCTCACACGCAGGCCGCGCTTGCCGGCGCAGCGGCAGACCTCCTCAAAGGCCTCGTGCAGCGGGGTGACGGCGATGTTGGTGATGTTCATGGACACCTGGGCGATGCCGTATTCGTCGATGTACCAGCCGATGGCCTTGGTGGCTTTCAGCGTGCCGGGCAGCATGACAGGCTCGCCGGCGGCGTCTTTCACCACTTTGCCGGTGATGGGGTTGCCTTCCCTTTTCGGACGGCCCTTTTCGCGCACGTCAAAAGCGATGGCGTTGGCGCGACGCGT
>DBVK01000106.1:801-4453 GCA_002308135.1 Bacteroidales bacterium UBA1266 | reverse complement strand
TACCTGCGAAGATGAGGAAGAAGACGTAGACGTTGAGAAAAACCTCAGCGCCCTGCATACGTCCGAAGGCGGCGCTGTCCCAGCCGCGCTCGGTCTGCATAAAGTCCTTGATGGGGGACAGAATGTCCNNNNATGAAAATGTAGCTGCAGAACATGGCGAGCGCCAGCAGCAGCAGTGCTGTCCACCTGACGGCGGCATTGTCTCTTAAAGTAAGTTTTTCTGTCATTTTCTTTAGTTTTTATATTACATTTTATTGATTGTCCATCAAAACAAAACCAGGAAAATTTTCTTACGGTTCTTATAACGGGTAAAGTGTCGGAAAAGTATTGCACCGCGCATTTTTTTCGGCAAAAATTACAAATTTTTGTGAATAATTGCGGATTCTTACAAATTTTGTAGAATAGTGTGCTTGCTGATCCCTGTACCTCACCCACTTCCACAGCTCCAAGTAGGGATTCCTTCCAAAACGAAGCGGCCTTTCGGGGAAAATTGCGAATGTATTTCAAAAAGATTAGATAAAGACAATGTTTTCAGACATTTAATTTTTTCTTTTGAAAAGTGCGTCAAGTGTCATTTTCTGTTTATATTTGCAACGTAAAATTTCATCATCATGAACGCAGAAGACACATACTAACACATATTGTGAAGAAGTCATTATGATATGCGTGAGTACTGGGAAAGGAAGGTCAAGAACCCAAATATGTAATTGTTAAACAACCTGGCCATGAAAATATTTTTTAACGCCTTCCGGCATTGTCTGGATTTCAAAGAAAAACCAATCGGGTAGAATTTCTCATTTATTGGGCCATCCTTTCCATAATCATACTTCCAGCATACTTTATTGATCATCATTTTCTTCTTGCTGCCATTTGGTCAGTATCTGCTGCTGTAAGCATTATCATTGTTCTTCCAACATTTGCAATAACCGTGCGCCGGTTGCATGATACCGGCAAACGCGGATGGTGGGCGTTCATCCAATTGTTTGTAGCGATTGTCTTCGCCCCATTTCTGCTATCCAATCCGAACAGCGTTCTGCTAGCTCCCTTCATTATTATCGAAGGCCTGCTCTCATTACTGATGCTCTATCTGCTTTTACAGCCATCCAAAGAGACTCCTGAAGAATAAATTTTACGAAGCTGCGATGAATTAACAACCAAAAAGAAGGTATCTTAAAAGGCACCTTCTTTTTTTGCGTTTCACCCTTGGGAAGCTCCCTATTCCCTGTACCTTACCCACTTGCACAGCTCCTTGTAGGAAATCTTTTTGCCGTACATGAGGATGCCGGTACGGTAGATTTTAGCCGCCACCCAGATGGTGGCGAAGCAGCCCAGCAGCATCAGCCCGCAGGACAGCAGTATCTCCCAAGGCTGCACCGCTGCAAGCCCGAAGGGGATGCGGATCAGCATGGCGATAGGCGAAGTGAAGGGGATGATGGAAAGCCAAAAGGCCAGGGGACTGTCGGGATGGGCGGTAATGAAAGTGGAAAGCACAATGACCAGCAGCAGCGGCACCGTCAAGGGAAGCAGGAACTGCTGGGTGTCGGCATCGTTATCCACAGCGGCGCCCACAGCGGCATACAGGGAGGCATACAGGAAGTATCCGGTCACAAAGAAAAACACAAACAATAGGAGGAGTTGGGTGAAATTTATGGTCTGCAAAGACTTGACGAACTCATTTTCCGTGTTTTCCTCCTGCGCCTGCTGCAAATTAAACAAAAACTGGTCGTAATTGGCCGGCACCTGCTGCTGCACTTCCACACGAGTGTCCGAAACGGAGAACACTTCCGGGTAAGCCAGCCTGAAACCGCCCAGGATCCCGGAAATCAAGACCACCCATATTACAAGCTGAGTCATGCCAATCAGGGCGATACCGATAATCTTGCCGACCATCAGCTGCAAGGGACGCACGGAGGAGACAATCAGCTCCACCACACGGTTGGTCTTCTCTTCCAGCACACTGCGCAAAACCATGGAACAATACATGAAAATGAAGAAATAAATCACCAGCCCCACAAGCATACCCAGCGCCTGCTGCACGTCCTTGGTGTAGGACGCCTGGCGGGTCTCGCTGAGGTCTTCATTCACAAACATCTGCCCCAGCAGGATACGGTCGGTCTGATGCGCGATATACGTTTGCAGCGAATCCGGGTCTATCCCGAACTCGTCCACCAGAATCTCCGCGCTCAGGTTCTCCTTCATGGAGGCCAGTATATTCGACATCACCCCGGACGCCAAGGCATTGGCCGTATACACCATACCGCCTATCATGGTGCTGTTATAAGGGACATACAGCAAGGCATCGTATTTCCCGTCAAGCAGCGCCTTTTTGAGTTCCGGAAGGCTTGCGTCCGCATACACATAGTGAATGTCCTTGTCGTTGCCGCTGTCCATACGGGAGAAAAGGTTGGTCTCATCCAACACGGCAATATTCACGGAACGCTCTGTCTTCATGCTCAAAAAAGCCGGAGTCACAATCAGGGCGGCCAGCAGCAGAGGTCCCAGAATGGTCAGAATAATAAAGGATTTCTTATGCACAGCCTGACGGTACTCCCGGGCGATAATTACAGCTATCTTACGCATTGTCACCTCCTTCCTGCATATGTTGCACCTGAGATATGAAAATATCGTTCATAGAGGGAAGAATCTCCCGGAAAGCAAGCAGCCGGACCTTGTCCAACAACGCGGCGACCAAGGCATTGGAGGAAATCTCCGGATGCAGCCTCAAGACCACGCGCCGGTTTTCCCCGTCGGCATCCTCCCGCTCCGGCACGCAAAGGTCCGGACGCCACTGTGCCCAATCCAAGGGTTCGTCCGTTGTATACTCAATTTCATACAAATGCCGGCGGAAACGCTGTTTCACCTCGCCAATGCGCCCTTCCAGGATTTTACGGGAACGGTTGATCAGCACAATGTCATCGCACAATTCCTCCACAGAAGCCATGTTATGGGTGGAGAAAATAATGCTGGCCCCCTGTTCGCGCAAACGCAGCATTTCCGTCTTCAGCAAGCTGGCGTTGATAGGGTCGAAACCGCTGAAGGGCTCGTCAAAAATAAAAAAGGGCGGTTCATGGATGACTGTGGCGATAAACTGCAGCTTCTGCTGCATGCCTTTGGACAGTTCCTCCACCGTGCGGTTCCACCAGGAGGAGATTCCGAATTTCTCAAACCAATACCGGCAACGGCGCACCGCCTCCGGTTTGGGCACCCCTTTCAGGCGGGCGAGGTACACCACCTGCTCCCCGACTTTCATTTTGCGGTACAGTCCGCGCTCCTCCGGCAGATAGCCTATGCTGGCGATATGCTTTTGGGATAGCCGCTCTCCGCAGAACAGCACCTCCCCTTCGTCCGGCGCCGTAATCTGATTGATAATGCGGATAAGGGTGGTTTTACCCGCACCGTTCGGACCCAAAAGACCGAGGATACGCCGCTCCCCCACCGCCATGCTGACATCATCCAAAGCGATGGTTTCCGCGAAGCGTTTGGTGATGTGTCTTGTCTCTAATATATTCATTGTTTACCAATTAGTGGCGTTTTATTCCCTGGGGTGCGCCTGTTTGTACACTTCCTTCAGTTTGGCTACAGACGTGTGCGTATACACCTGTGTGGCCGAAAGGTTGGCATGCCCCAGCAACTCCTTGATGGCATTCAGGTC
>DBVK01000106.1:0-760 GCA_002308135.1 Bacteroidales bacterium UBA1266 | reverse complement strand
CGGCTTCCAGCATCCGATGCACAATGCGGTACACCAGCATAGGATACAAGGGGGCTCCCTTTGCCGTCACAAAAAGGAAGGCATCCGCCTGCGCCTTTCCAAACGCAGCCTCGCGCACCGCCAAATAGGCCTGCAAACGATCTCCGAAAGCCGGAGCAAAAGGGATCAAACGCTCCTTCCCGCCTTTGCCCAGCACCCGGACATGCAAGCGCCCGAAATCCGCATCCCGGCAGCGCAAGCCTATCAATTCGCTCTGACGCAGCCCTAATGCATAGAAAGTCTCTAAAATCATGGCATCACGCACCTCCTCAAAAGTGCCTGCGCCCTCCTCCGCCTCCTGCAGCAGCTGCTCCATCTGAGGTTCCGTGACAAACGAAGGCAGGCGTTTTGCCATTTTCGGAGCGGTGACCTTTTCCATGGGATTGCTTTCCATAACCTTCTCCCTTTCCAAAAAGCGGTAAAAAGTCTTCAGGGCGGACAGCTTGCGGCGGACGCTGCGCGGGGACACCCCCTCCGAAAGCAGTTGCGCCACCCATTGCCGGACCTGTTTGTACGTCACGTCCGTAAAATCCGACACCTTAAAAACCGTTTCAACAAAAAACCGGAATTGCTCCAAATCGGAACTATAGGCCTCCACGGTATGCGGCGAGAAACGCCGTTCCACTTTCAGATACGCAAGAAAATCAGCTGCCCTGTCCATAAAAAAAAGTGTCACCTTTGATGATTCAAAAGTAACACTTTTTTAAATATGAAAAACGAT
>DBVK01000164.1:9780-10141 GCA_002308135.1 Bacteroidales bacterium UBA1266 | reverse complement strand
ATCATCAGGATCCTTTGGAAGGCATGGCGGCGGATGTGGCCTTGCTTTGTGTCCCCACCCGGGAAGTCCCCTTGTATGCGGAGCGTATGCTGAAGCAGGGCGTTTCCACTGTGGATTCGTTTGACATACACGGAAGGATTGCCGGTTTGAGGCAGTCCCTGATGCCTTTGGCGAAGGAGCATAAAGCGGTCAGCATTGTGGCTGCCGGTTGGGATCCGGGTACGGATTCCGTGGTGCGTGCCCTGATGCAGGCCATGGCGCCACGCGGCATCACCTATACCGATTTCGGCCCGGGCCGTTCCATGGGGCATACTGTGGCGGCAAAAGCCATACCCGGCGTGAAGGACGCCCTTTCCATGAC
>DBVK01000164.1:6190-9764 GCA_002308135.1 Bacteroidales bacterium UBA1266 | reverse complement strand
CATTCACCGCCGCATGGTATATGTGGCTTTGGAGGATGGCGCAGATTTCAAGGAAGTGGAACGCCTGCTGCTGCAGGATGATTATTTTGCGCATGACGAAACCCATGTGCTGCAGGTCCCTTCTGTGGACACGCTGAACAATGTGGCGCACGGTGTTCACCTGACCCGTTCGGGGGTTAGCGGAAGCACGCACAACCAGCGCTTCTCCTTCGACATGACGATTAACAATCCCGCGCTGACTGCGCAGATCATGGTTTCCTGCGCACGGGCCGCTTTCCGTATGCGGGAGGAGGGACGCTACGGCGCCTGCACCCTGATTGAGGTTCCGCCTGTCGCTTTGCTGCCGGGAGATGCCGATGCCAATGTGCGGCTTTGGGTGTAGTGGTAAGTCTCCAACAAGCGAATCCTATGCGTAAGAACCCTTTGTATAGCCGATTGCCGGTATTGGCGCTGCTGCTTGCCCTCCTGGCGGGATTGGGGGGGTGCGCCTCTTCGCGCAAAACCGGCACTTATCCAAAAAAGCGCCACCGCTGCAATTGTCCGCATTTTTCCCAAGTAATAGAGCCTACAAATGAAACAAACTATTATGAATACAAATAATTTCTGTGTGGTTATGGCCGGTGGCGCCGGAACGCGTTTCTGGCCTGTCANNCAGAGCCAGTTACCCGAAACAGTTCATCGATTTCCTGGGCACGGGGAAATCCCTGCTGCAAATGACCATCGCGCGTTTTCAGGCTATAGTGCCCAAAGAGAATTTCTATATCGTGACCAACGAAGCGTATCGCGATTTGGTGCAGCGGCAGCTGCCTGAACTGGAGGAGCATCAGATTCTGCTGGAGCCTTTCCGGCGGAATACGGCGCCTTGCATCGCCTATGCCATTCATAAAATCAGGCGGCGCAACCCGGACGCCAACATTGTGGTGACGCCTTCCGACCACCTGATTCCGGATGAAGGCCGCTTTGCGGAGCATATCACATCCGCCTTGGCTTGCACCGAGCACAACGCCTGGCTGCTGACCTTGGGTATTCATCCCACGCTTCCGGAAACCGGATACGGTTACATCCAATACGACGAGCACAACCGTTACATGCCGGATCCGCGCATTTCCAAGGTGCGCCTGTTTACGGAGAAACCCCAATTGGAATTGGCCAGACAGTTTATTGAAAGCGGTGATTTCCTGTGGAATGCGGGTATCTTTGTCTGGAAGCTTCCGACCATTATGCAAGCCTTTGAGCAGCATCTTCCGGACATCAGCCAATTGTTCCAAAGCATAGAGGAGGACCTGGACACTCCGCGGGAAAACGAGACCATACGCAAGATTTACGAGGAATGCACCTCCATTTCCATAGACTACGGCATCCTTGAGAAAGCGGATAATGTCAATGTGCTGGCTTCCGATTTCGCATGGTCTGACCTGGGGACATGGACGGCTTTGTATGAGGAGCTGAAAAAACCGGAGGCTGAAAATGCCATGGTGGAGGACGATAACATATTTACTTACAATACAACTAATTGCATTATTACCGCCCCCAAGGACAAGGTCGTGGTGACGGAAGGTTTGGATGATTATGTGGTGGCCGTCACCGACAATGCCGTGCTCGTCTGCCGCAAGTCGGAAGAGCAGAACATCCGTCAGTTTGTGGCGGATGTGCAGATTTCAAAAGGGGACCAATATGTTTAAACAACCATGGAGCAGGAGCGCATCACCATACAGTCGGTAGCCGATGAGGACTATAAATACGGTTTTACGACGGATATAGAGACGGATTACTTCCCTAAGGGCATCAATGAGGAAATTGTGCGGAAAATCTCCGCATACAAGGAGGAGCCGGATTGGCTGCTGCAATTCCGTCTGGATGCCTTCCGCCGCTGGCAGCGGATGACAGAACCCACATGGGCGCATCTGCATTATCCGCCCGTTTCCTATCAGGATATCATCTATTTTGCGGTGCCCAAACCCAAGAAAAAGCTGCAAAGCATGGACGAAGTGGACCCCAAGCTGGTGGAAATGTTCAATAAGCTTGGCATTTCCCTGGAAGAGCAGAAACGCCTGGCCAATGTGGGGGAAGTGGCGGTGGATGCCGTGGTGGACTCCCAGTCGGTGAAAACCACCTTCCAGGAGACGTTGCAGAAGGAGGGGATACTGTTCTGCTCGTTCGGCGAGGCGGTCAAGCGCTATCCGGAACTGGTGCGGGAGCATCTGGGCAAGGCAGTGCCTCCGGGCGACAATTTCTTTGCCGCCTTGAATTCGGCCGTGTTCAGTGACGGATCCTTCTGCTATATCCCCAAGGGCGTGCGCTGTCCCATAGAATTGTCCACCTATTTCCGCATCAATGCGATGAATACCGGGCAGTTCGAACGCACGCTGATCATTGCCGATGACGATGCCTATGTGAGCTATATGGAAGGCTGTACGGCTCCGCAACGGGATGAGAACCAATTGCATGCGGCGGTCGTGGAAATCTTCGCCAAAGAGCGGGCGGAAGTCAAGTACTCCACCGTGCAGAACTGGTATCCGGGCGACAGGAACGGCAAGGGCGGCATCTATAATTTTGTGACCAAACGCGGGATATGCGAGGGCTTCCGTTCCAAAATCTCCTGGACACAGGTGGAAACGGGTTCCGCTGTCACGTGGAAATACCCGGGCTGTGTGCTGAAAGGGGACGAGTCGGTCGGGGAATTCTATTCGGTGGCCTTGACCAACAATTACCAGCAGGCCGATACCGGAACAAAAATGATCCATTTGGGCCGTAACACCCGCAGCACCATCATTTCCAAAGGCATTTCCGCAGGCCATAGCGAAAACAGCTATCGCGGACTGGTGCATATAGGCCGTAACGCCCGGGGGGCGCGGAATTACTCCCAATGCGACTCCCTGTTGCTGGGGGACCAGTGCGGAGCGCACACCTGGCCTTTCATTGAGTGCAACAACGAAACGGCCATCCTGGAGCACGAGGCCTCCACATCGAAAATATCGGAGGAGCAGCTGTTCTATTGCCAGCAGCGGGGCATCAGTCAGGAAAATGCCATTGGTTTGATTGTGAACGGATACGCCCGGGATGTGCTGAAACGCCTGCCTATGGAGTTCGCGGTGGAGGCGCAGCGGCTGCTTTCCGTCAGTTTGGAGGTGAAAAACGGATAGAAACGATATTGCTATATGAGTCAAGTAGGTATACCCAAAGGAACCCGAGATTTTCTGCCCTTGGAAATGCAGCGCAGAAACTATATTTTCAATACGATACGGGAAGTGTTCCACCAATTCGGATTTGTGGAGATACAAACCCCTTCCATGGAGAACCTGTCCACCCTGATGGGAAAATACGGGGAAGAGGGGGACCGCCTGCTGTTCAAAATCCTTAATTCCGGTAATTTCGCCGAAAAAGTGGATTGGCGGGAGCCCAATGCCGGCAAACTGGCTGCCGCCTTGTGCGAAAAGGGCTTGCGTTATGATCTGACCGTTCCCTTCGCCCGTTTTGTGGTGCAGCACCGCCAGGAGCTTCCCCTGCCTTTCAAACGTTTCCAAATACAGCCGGTATGGCGTGCCGACCGGCCGCAAAAGGGCAGATACAGAGA
>DBVK01000164.1:6001-6178 GCA_002308135.1 Bacteroidales bacterium UBA1266 | reverse complement strand
TACCAATGCGATGCCGACATCATCGGCAGTGTGTCCCTGTTGAACGAGGCGGATTTGCTGCAAATGGCCGATGAGGTTTTCCACCGTTTGGGAATTAAAGTGGAGATTAAAATAAACAATCGTAAACTACTGGCGGGCATTGCTGAACATATTGGTCGCCCCGAAAGGCTGACGGAC
>DBVK01000164.1:3078-5995 GCA_002308135.1 Bacteroidales bacterium UBA1266 | reverse complement strand
AGGCCATGGACAAGCTGGATAAGGTTGGTTTGGAGGGCGTGTGTGCGGAATGGGCGGAAAAAGGGCTTTCCCCATCCGAGATAGACTTGCTTGTACCAATTGTGCAATGTGTTGGAAACAATGCTGAAAAGATAGTTTATTTAAAGAATTTGTTGAATATTTCTGAGACGGCGCGAAAAGGCCTGGAAGAACTGGAAACCCTTCTGGATTATGCGGGCATGCAGACTTTCCACCATAGGATCGCTTTTGATCCGGCTTTGGCGCGCGGTTTGAATTACTATACCGGCACTATTTTGGAAATCAAGGCGTTGGATTTTTCCATGGGAAGCATTTCCGGTGGCGGGCGCTACGATGACCTGACGGGTGTTTTCGGATTGAAGAATATGTCGGGGGTGGGCATTTCCTTTGGTGCGGAGCGCATCTACGACATTTTGGCCGAAGGCGGGCTCTTCCCGGAATTTTCCGGCCAGTCCACCCAAGTGCTGCTTGTCCGCTTTGACGATGAGGTGTCGGGACTGCTGGGCCTGCTGCAACGCCTCCGCAAACAGGGCATCAGCGCCGAATTGTATCCGGACGCCTCCAAACTGGGCAAACAGTTCGCCTATGCGGACGCCCGGCAGATTCCCTATGTGGTCATCATAGGGGAGGAAGAACGTGACAAACAAGGCATGCAGGTGAAAAACATGCGTTCCGGGGAACAGCGGTTCCTTAGCGAAGCGGAATTGTTTGCCCTGCTGAATAAACAATAAAACAATTACAGTATTATGTCATTAATCAAATCTATTTCCGGTTTCAGAGGCACAATAGGCGGCGCCCCTGGAGACAATATGACACCGCTGGATGCGGTGAAATTCACTGCTGCGTATGTGTGTTTTCTCTGTGAAAGCCAGGCGGGTGTGAAAGATTTTAAGGTCGTGGTAGGCCGGGACGCCAGGGTGTCCGGTGACATGCTCAACCGCGTGGTATGCGCCACCCTGACGGGCATGGGCGTGCATGTGCTGGATATCGGCCTTTCCACCACACCGACGGTGGAAATGGAAGTCATTTACCACCAGGCGAATGGAGGCATCATTTTGACGGCCAGCCATAATCCCTTCCAATGGAACGCGTTGAAACTTTTGAACAACCAGGGCGAGTTCCTGAATGCGGAGGAAGGGAAACGTGTGCTGGAATATGCTGACTCGGAACGTTTTGAATTTGCTTCAGCGGAGAATTTGGGCAGCTACACCCTGTGCGAAGGCGCGATACAGCGTCATATCGATGCCGTGCTGGCATTGGAGCTGGTGGATGTGGACGCGATACGCAAAGCCGGTTTCAAAGTGGTGTTCGATGCGGTCAACTCCACCGGCGGCATAGCGTTGCCCATGCTGTTGGAGGCCTTGGGGGTCAGCCAGGTTATCGGCATCAATGCGGAGCCGACCGGCCATTTCGCCCACAATCCTGAACCCCTTCCCGAACACTTGAAGGATTTGTGCGAAAAAGTGAGGGAGACACATGCGGATGTTGGCTTTGTGGTTGATCCGGATGTGGATCGCCTCGCTTTGATACAAGAGGATGGGGAGCCTTTTGTGGAAGAATACACCTTGGTCGCCGTGGCCGACTATGTGCTCAAGCGCCAGCCGGGCAACACGGTGTCCAACCTCTCGTCCACACAGGCCTTGCAGGTGGTGACCGAAGGCTACGGGAAACAGTATGCCGCCTCTGCCGTTGGTGAGGTGAATGTGGTCGCCAAAATGAAGGAAACCCGCGCGGTGATCGGAGGGGAGGGTAACGGTGGCGTGATTTATCCTGCCTTGCATTACGGAAGGGACGCCCTGGTCGGTATCGCGCTTTTCCTGACGCATCTGGCCCATAGCGGCAAGACCTGCTCCGCTTTGCGCAAAACCTATCCGGACTTTGTCATTTCCAAAAACAGGATGGATTTGCTTCCGGGAACCGATGTGGATGCGCTCCTGCTGCATGTGCGGCAGAAATACGCCGACCATCCCATCCTTGACGTGGACGGCGTGCGCATACAGTTTGGAAAGCAATGGGTGCACCTGCGCAAATCCAACACCGAACCCATTATCCGCATCTATTCCGAGAGTGCGACAGAGGAGGCGGCGAATGCCTTGGCGCAGCAGATTATGGAAGACATCAAATCGTTTTTGAAATAGGGAAGTCATGACACAGCATAGGGTAATAGGCATCACCCAAGGTGACATCAATGGTATAGGCTATGAGCTGATTATCAAATCTTTGTTGGACAACCGCATGCTGGATGGCATCACACCGGTCATCTACGGGTCCTCCAAAGTGCTTTCTTACTACCGGAAAACAATAGCCAGGGGCAATGAGTTCAATTATCAGATTATACGGCAGGTCGACCAGGCCGTCCAGCACAAGGTGAATGTGTTGAACATTACCGATCAGGAGCTGAAGATAGACATGGGGGAAGCCACACCCGTATCCGGCAAGGCGGCTTTCGAGTCGTTGGAGGCAGCCATGAAGGATATGAAAGCCGGTAAGCTGGATGCCATCGTAACCGCACCCATCCACAAAAAAGCCATACAATCCGGACAATTCCATTTCCAAGGGCATACGGAATATTTATGCGAACGCACCCAGACTTCCGACTGTCTGATGCTGATGGTGGCGGACGGCTTGCGCATAGGCACGGTCACTACGCACTGCGCCCTTGCGGATGTTCCCAAAAAACTTACCAAAGAATTGGTGAAAAACAAATTGCGCATCCTACACCAGAGCATGATGCAGGATTTTGCCTGTGTGAAGCCGCGCATCGCTGTGCTGGCGCTGAATCCCCATGCTGGGGAGGAGGGCTTGTTCGGTGACGAGGAGGAAAGTGTGATCAAACCGGCCATTCAAGAGGCTTTTCATGAGAAAATATATGCATTCGGCCCTTTTCCGGCAGACGGTT
>DBVK01000164.1:0-3036 GCA_002308135.1 Bacteroidales bacterium UBA1266 | reverse complement strand
GCCATGTACCACGACCAGGCCATGCTGCCCTTTAAAGTCCTTTCCTATGGCTGCGGGGTGAACTACACCGCCGGACTGCCCATTGTCCGGACTTCTCCGGCGCATGGAACCGCCTATCCCATTGTTGGAAAGGACATGGCGTCCCCGGATTCCTTCCGCCAGGCCATTTACCTGGCCTGCGACATTTACGCCAACCGCCATCGTCCGGCATTGGACGCAGCTATGCCTATAGAGGAGAAAGAAAAAACATCCGAAGAAGTCACGTATGATTAAACTGGAAACTGTTAGTGAAATTGCGCAGCGCATAGGGGGCGTCCTGCTGCAGCAACCGCATGCCGACGCGGTGATCCGGGAGCTGGCTTTTGACAGCCGCCGGGTGCAGCCGGACAGCGACTGCCTCTTTTTCGCCTTGGTCACGCAGCGCAACGACGGGCACCGTTATATTTCGGACCTGTATAACAAAGGGATACGGCATTTTGTGGTGGACACCCGTTTTTCCGATGCCGGCCTGTATCCCGATGCCGATTTCATAAGAACGGGAGACACCTTGAAAGCGTTGCAGGAACTGGCCAAAGCGCACCGCCGTCAGTTCCATGTCCCCATCATAGGCATTACCGGAAGCAATGGGAAAACCACGGTTAAAGAGTGGTTGTACCAATTGTTGTGCGAAGACTATAAAATAACGTACACCCCGAACAGCTTCAATTCCCAGATAGGTGTGCCGGTTTCGGTATGGGGCTTGAATGAGGAAACCCAGCTCGGCATCTTTGAAGCCGGCATATCCCGTCCGGATGAGATGAACGCGTTGAAAGCCATAATCGAGCCTACCATCGGCATATTGACCAATGTGGGGTCGGCGCACAGCGAGTTTTTCATGGGGATACGCCAGAAAATAGGGGAGAAACTCAACTTTTTCCGCAATGTGGACACCCTTGTCCTCTCGCTGGACAACGGAGAGGTCAACGAAGTCCTGCTTCGATCGGGAATGGCGCAGAAGGTCAAGCTCTTCACCTGGAGCCGTAACCGCAAAGAGGCCGATTTGTATATACAGCAGGTGGAAACCAAGGAGAAGTCGACCCTGATTAAAGCGGTGTACAAGGAAGAGACCTACAGCATATGCATCCCATTCATTGACGATGCCGCCATTGAAAACACCCTGCACTGCTGGGCGTGCATGCTGCTCCTGGGCTATTCCAACGATTTGATTGCCGAGCGTGTGGCACGCTTGAAACCCATTGCCATGCGTTTGGAGATGAAACAGGGCATACGCCGCTGCCTTATCATCAACGACACCTATAATTCCGACCTCAATTCCCTGCAGATAGCGGTGGATCTGATGGCCAACCAGCGGCAGTACGGGAAGCGCACCATCATCCTTTCCGACATACTGCAAAGCGGGCTTTCCGAGCGCGAACTGTATCAGGAAATCTCCAATTTACTGGTGCACAAAAACATATCGCGCATAATCGGTATTGGGGACGCCATTTCCCGACAGGCATCCGTTTTCCCAATGGAAAAAGCCTTTTTCAAAACCACTTCCGAATTCCTTTCCGTATTTGACACCGGCAAACTGGACAACGAGGTGGTGCTGGTGAAAGGGGCGCGCAAATTCGAATTTGAGCGTATCGCCGCTTTTCTGGAGCTGAAAACCCATGAAACGGTCTTGGAAGTCAATCTCAATGACTTGATTTCCAACTTGGATTATTTCCGTTCCCGTTTGCAGCCGGAAACCAAAGTCATGGCGATGGTCAAGGCCTGCAGTTACGGGACAGGTGACATAGACATCGCCAACGAGCTGCAATACCATAAGACAGATTACCTGACGGTTGCCTATGCCGATGAAGGCATCACCTTGCGCAACAAGAACATTTCCCTGCCTATACTGGTGATGAATTCGGATGAGCGCAGCGTTCCGCTGATTATCAAACATCACCTGCAGCCGGAAATCTATAATTTCCGCATATTGCAATTGTATGAGGATGCGCTGAAACACCATCCCCAGGAAGAGCCGCTGCATGTGCATATCAAAATAGACACCGGCATGCACCGCTTGGGCTTCAATCCGGAGGAAATAGGGGAGCTGATACAGCATTTGCAGCAAAACAGCCAATGGCATGTGGAAAGTGTGTTTTCCCATTTCGCCGCTGCTGACGATCCCATGGAAGACGCCTTCACCCACAGCCAGGCCGCCTTGCTCTCCGCTTGCCACGACAGCATTTCGGAAGCTTTGGGGTATCGGCCCCTCAAGCATATAGCGAATTCAACCGGCATACTGCGCTTCCCGGAATACCAGTTTGACATGGTGCGTCTGGGTTTGGGCCTGTACGGGGTCAATCCTTTTGCGGATCAGCACCGTATACGCTGCATTGCCACCCTGCGGACCATTGTTTCCCAGCTGAAGCGGGTGGAGGCTGGTGAAACCGTGGGCTACAACCGCACCTGGAAGGCGGCGCGCAAAAGTGTGATCGCCACCATTCCCATAGGCTATGCCGACGGTTTCCCCCGTACGCTCAGCAACGGGAAAGGCGAGCTGCTCATCAACGGGCAGCTGGTGCATACGGTGGGTTTGGTGTGCATGGACATGACAATGCTGGATGTTACGGATATCACAGTGAAAGAAGGGGATGTGGTCACGGTTTTCAGTCCGCAGATTTCCATCTCCCAAATGGCACGCCGGGCCGAATGCACGGAATACGAACTATTGACCGGTATCTCCCAAAGGGTGAACCGGATTTTTGTCAGAAAATAAACCAAAACCATGATTACCTTTTGTATCGCCTTAGTGTTGCTTGTGTTGGGTTATCTGCTGTACGGCAGACTGATGGAACGCATGGTGGGGGTGGATCCCAAGCGTCCGACACCGGCTATATCCATGGCTGACGGCGTGGACTACGTGCCCATGAAGCCCTGGAGAATCTTCCTTATCCAGTTTTTGAACATTGCGGGGGTGGGTCCCATTGTGGGCGCCATCATGGGAGCGCAGTTCGGCACCGCCTCCTTCCTGTGGATTGTGTTCGGCAGCATTTTTGCCGGTGC
>DBVK01000034.1:484-3742 GCA_002308135.1 Bacteroidales bacterium UBA1266 | reverse complement strand
CATGTGGCCATCCTGTCGTTCATCTCCTCGCTTAGCAACATCAACTTTCGCTTCTTGGTCGGCAAGGAGGAAATCAAAAAGGCCAACTACAACACCCTTTTGCAACCCGTGCTGTTAGTCGCAACCCTCATCATTTATTACATCCTGCTGAAGCGAACCGACATCTACGGCTACATCATCGGACTCTATGCTGCCTACGGAGGCACCTACCTTTTAGGCGTTTGGATGCTTCGCAAGGATTACGCCAACTTGCGCAACGACAAAGACAATAACTACAAGCCCGTATTGATAGACCTCTTCAAATTCGGCTTCCTCAACCAGACGGGACATTTTGTGCAGTTCTTCAACTTGCGCTTGAGCTACTACCTTTTGGACAGATTCATCAACGTGGGGCGCGTGGGGGTGTTCTCCAACGCCGTCTCCTTGGCGGAGGCCGTGTGGATTATCAGCAGCAGCATCGCCCTGGTGCAATACGCCCGTATCTCCAATGCCGGTGACACGGACTATTCCCGGAAATTAACGCTTAGTTTCAGTAAGATATGCCTTTCCTTGACGGCAGTGGCTGTGCTGTTGCTGGCCCTGCTGCCGTCTTCGGTGTATACTTTCCTTTTCGGCCCCGGTTTCGGCGGTGTCTCCGGACTTGTCCGCATTCTTGCGCCGGGTGTGTTGGTTTACTGTTTGTTCCTGATACTGGGCCATTATTATTCCGGTATAGGGCGCTATCAGATGAATACCTATGCCTCGCTTTGCGGCATGGTCGCCACCTTCCTGTTCGGCTTCACCCTCATCCCCCGCATGGGCGCAGCGGGCGCGGCCCTGACTTCCACCATTTCCTATATGGTCAATGCGGCTTTCATGCTGTTTTTCTTCCTCAGGGAATCGAAATTCAGGGGACGGGACTTTCTGCTGAGCAGGGACGAATTTCGCATGGGTGTTTCCGAATGCAAGCAAGTCTTTAAAAAACAGCGATGAATAAACTGCAAAAATTGACCAAAGCCATAGGGCGCATCTGCCGTCGTCCCTACCTGTTGAACCTGGTGCTGCAGGATGAGGAAACGGTGAGGGAGGAAACGGTCAGCCGCTACGGTTTCGCCGACGGCTTCCCCCTTGTGGAGCTTTCCACCTTGTTCCCTGATTTTCACGAAAAAGTGTTTCCCTATGCCTATCTTTCGGGTGCCACCATGCCCATAGACATTGCTTTGTTGAAGGCCCTGGCGGTGAAATACGGGGCGAAGGATTATTTTGAGATTGGCACCTGGCGCGGAGAGAGTGTGGCCAATGTGGCGGACGTGGTGCCGCATTGCGTGACGTTCAATCTTCCGAAGGAACAGATACTTGCCATGACAGATGATCCAAGGTATGCAGGGCTGCACGGATTTTTCAGCCAGTCCAAAGCGGGTGTGGAACAGCTGTACGGGGATTCGCAAACCTTTGACTTCGCTCCGTATGAGGGCAAATTTGACCTGGTTTTCATAGACGGTGACCATCATCGGGAGTCTGTCTTAAGGGACACCCGCACCGCTTTCCGGCTGATGAGGGACGAACACAGTGTCATTGTGTGGCACGATTACGCCTTTGACCCTGAAAGCATCCGCTGGAATGTGCTTTCCGCCATAGTGGAGGGCACCCCGCCGGAAAAGCGCGGACACCTTTACCATGTGGCCCATACCTTATGCGCCGTTTACCTGCCCGAATCGTTTGAAACCCGCACGCTGGTTCCGTATGAGACGCCCCGCCAGTGCTTTGAGGTGGAACTGCATGCCCATGACTGCCAATAGCTTTCGCTTATGAATATACTGCACCTGCTCAGTTGGTTCCCCACACCGGAAAATCCCACATTGGGGAATTTCTGTCTCCGCATGATCAAGGCGCTGCCGGAAGACTGCCGTTCCGTCGTGCTTTCCGTTTGTGAAGGGGATGCTCAGCGGAAATGGTTTAAAATTAGGGAGATACAAGAGGATGGATGTGTGCATGTGCAGGTGGTGGCCGCTCCGTCCCGTTCCCGTCTGCTGCGCCTATGCCGCAAATGGCTGCTGTACCAATACGGATTGGCTTATGTCAAAAAACAGTATTTCCGCCCCGACCTGCTGCATGTGCATGTGGCTTTCCCTGCGGGACGTCTGGCGTTGCAATGGCATCGCTGGTACGGCTATCCTTATGTGCTGACAGAGCATTGGACCATATACCAGCCCCAGAACACCGCGTTGCTGCAAGGCGCGTTGAAAAGGCGCATCCGGCGGATTGCCCGTCACGCTGCCATGATTATGCCGGTCAGCCAGGATTTGCAGCGGAACATGGAAGCCCTGGGCATTCAACGGCCTTTCCGTGTGATTTACAATGTAGTGGATCCCAATTTGTTCCGTTTGGCATCAGCGGTGGAGGGACGGAAAAAACGCATGCTGCACGTGTCTACCTTGCGGGACGAGGCGAAAAACTTCAGCGGCATACTCCGCACCTTGGTGCGTTTGCGCAAGGAGCGCGATGATTTTGAATTGCACGTCATCCATGATTATGCCGCCCCTGCTTTTGAACAGTTTGTCCGTGAAAACGGCCTGAATGACTGTGTGTTCTTTCATGGGAAGAAAACGGCTGCGNNCCTATGCCGCATCAGATTTTTTGCTGCTGTTCTCCCGCTTTGAAAACCTGCCCTGCGTGATAGTGGAAGCCATGGCCTCCGGTTTGCCCGTGTTGTCCACCGATGTGGGCGGTATTGCGGAAATCCTTGCACCGGAAAGGGGCGTGCTGATCCCTTCCGAAGACGAGGAGGCGCTGCTGCTGGGCTTGCGGCAGCTGCTGGATAACTGCCGTTCCTACGACAAGCGGTCCATACGCGACTATGCGGTCCGCACGTTTTCCTCCGCCATCATAGGCAAACAGCTTTCCGATGCCTATACGACGGTGCTGCAAAAAAAATCCGGACGTGACTGATACGGAGTTTGTTGCCTAATCCTCGTTGACGCTATGCTTTCCCGGCGGTGTTGTTGCCGGCGATTCCCGTTTTGCCGTAAGCAGGGCTCTCTTCTGCGGCCATGGCCGTGGCTTCGTTTGGGATGCGGTAGGATTTTTTAGGTATATTGCATATATTGAGGTAGTTCTGATTGAGCAGCACTGCCACTTCCTGCAAGGTGTGTTCCAGTTTGGAAGGGGTGAGCATGCACTCCCAAACTACCAGCACCTGCCATCCGTTTTCCTGCAAAATCAGGTAGTTCCGCTGGTCCCGCTCCTGGTTGCGCCGGATTTTGTTCACCCAAAAATCGC
>DBVK01000034.1:283-438 GCA_002308135.1 Bacteroidales bacterium UBA1266 | reverse complement strand
TGCCAAAAACAACCGTTCACAAAAATGGCGGTGCGGTACGTACGCATCACAATATCGGGTTTGCCAGGCACGGATTTCACATGGAGACGGTAACGGTAACCGTGCCGCCACAACCATTGCCGCACCTTTTTTTCGGGCGTGGTGTCCTTGCTGCG
>DBVK01000034.1:0-187 GCA_002308135.1 Bacteroidales bacterium UBA1266 | reverse complement strand
CGGTATTCGGGGAATTGCGCATGCAAATCCGTTTGTATGCTTTCCACGAAAGCGCTTTCGTCCTTCACGTCATCACCGGGCACAATGTCAAGGGTGATCAGAGCACGGTCCTCATAGTAATAGTATCCGTGCGCCTGGGCCACGCCCTCGTGCCCGTTGACTTCCTTGAGCACCGCATGCTGGAGGT
>DBVK01000006.1:222-6138 GCA_002308135.1 Bacteroidales bacterium UBA1266 | reverse complement strand
GCAACGGCATCAAGCAGTTTATGCGCTTTTTTACTGTCATATTGATGATCCTGGTAGGAGCCATGTTTGTAAAGATTCCGGCCACGCTGCTTTTTGAAAATTACTCAAAACCCTGGGCTATTTCTATCGGTGATTTGCAAATCACATGGCAGATATGGATTTGGCCGGTGATAATTTTCGCATATTACTTACTTGCCACCATGCTTCCCATCGACAAGCTGATAGGGCGTATCTACCCCATTTTCGGCATACTGTTGCTGCTGATGGCGTAGTTTGTGATGTGCGCTTTCTTCATCCGTCCCGAAGTGCATCTCACCGAAGTGTGGGAGGGATTCACTAACCAGTATCCTGAAGGGGAAAAAAACACCAACCCCATATTCCCGATGATGTTCGTAAGCATCGCCTGTGGCGCCATTTCAGGATTCCATGCCACCCAGTCGCCGCTGATGGCACGCTGCATGGTGAACGAGAAACAGGCACGTCCCATTTTCTACGGAGCCATGATAGCCGAGGGCGTTGTGGCCTTGATATGGGCCGCCGCCGCCACCTATTTCTTCCATGAAAAGCCCGAACTCTGTGCCGGACAGGGCGGTGATGCGATGGTCGGAGTCATTGCCAGAGAATGGTTCACCCCGGTTCTGGCGGTTATTACCATGCTGGGCGTGATTGCCGCAGCCATCACTTCAGGCGATACCGCACTGCGTTCCGCGCGTCTGATAGTGGCTGACATCTTCAAGATTGACCAGAAACCGATTTGGAAGCGTTTCCTTGTGGCTTTCCCCATCTTCCTGCTGGCTGGCGCCATACTGGTGTACACCTTTGCCGATGCCAACGGTTTCCAGACCATATGGCGTTATTTCGCCTGGGCCAACCAGCTGCTGGCCACAGTAAGCCTTTATTCCGTCACCGTATACCTGATTCAGCGGGGCAAATGCTGGTTGGTCACATTGCTGCCGGCACTTTTCATGACCATGGTGTGCGCTTCCTATATTCTGATTGCAAAAGAGGGGCTTCACCTGCCTGCCCCGCTTGCCTACGGATTGGGCGCGCTGTGCACCTTGGCGGCGGCCATAGCCTGTCTGGTTTATTTTAAAAAACATAAAAAAAATCAACCCTTATGCACCGAAGATTAATCCTCCTGACCCTAGGGTTCTGGCTTGTGTCCCAGGGGCCGCTGCATGCATGGGCGGTCGTTCCGGACACCACATCCGCAGACACGGCAGTGGTGCAGGACACTGTGATACAGGTTCCGGCAAATGCCGTATTCATAGAACGAACCAACGAGATTCCGGCCATACGCTATTACGGCACGGACTGGAATAACACAAACACCCGTGCGGCTTACTGTTTTGACCAGAACCGCACCTATGTGCTGCCGTTGGATTCGGCCCATTTCGTTTTCCCGGCGCAGGAGGGGGCGGTGATTTCCCCCTACGGGCCGCGCAGCGGGCGCATGCACACCGGTACGGATTACAAGCAGCAGCTTGGGGATCCGATTTATGCCGCCTGGGACGGGGTGGTGCGCATGGCGAAAAACGGCTATTACGGCTATGGGAACATTGTGGTGATACGGCATGAGAACGGATTGGAGACCTTTTACGCACATTTGTCCAAGGTCATGGTCGGGCCTAACCAGGTGGTAAAAGCGGGCGATCAGATAGGCACCGCCGGACGGACCGGAAGGGCCTCAACCGTGCATTTGCATTTCGAGACCCGTTTCCTTTACCAGTCACTCAATTCGGCCACTATCATCGATTATGACACCCGCCGCCCCAAAACCGACACCCTGGTGGTGGAGAAGGGGAAATTCTATAACATAGAGACCTATCGCCAAAAAAAATCCGAGGTTCCGCTGGATATTCCCATTACCGAAGCTCCGGTGTCCGACACTTCGCTGCTTGTTCCGGACACGCCCGGCATGGAGGAGTCAAAGCCTTTGCCTCCGGTGAAACAGCAAACGGCATCCAAACCCAAGGTGCACATTGTGCGCTCCGGCGATACGTTGTATGGCATCGCCCGCCGCTACCACACTACGGTCGATAAGTTATGCAAGATCAATAACATCAAAGAGGATGGCATCCTCAGTCTGGGCCAGCGGATAAAACTTCCGTAAAATGAGAAGGATGAAAGTCAGGAAGGTTTTGTTCGCTATGCTCCTGTGTGCGGTGGTTTTGCCAGTGCAGGCGCAGCTTTTCAAAGGCGAGGCGATTGCCGGCTTCAACCTGAGCCAGGTGGACGGGGACGAAGTGTACGGTTTCTCCAAACTCGGCGCCAACGCCGGCATGGGGGTGATGCTTCCGTTGCGTTTCAAGGGCAGGGAGGACACGCCATGGTCACTCAGCATGGAAATGCTTTGGCACCAAAAAGGCTCCTACCGGAAAAATTACACCAACACCAATTTCTGCGACACCTGCCCGCCGGAGATTCCCTGCGATTCCACCATCAAATACCGCCTGGACATGCATTATGTGTCCCTTCCGATCATGCTCCACTATACCGATGCGCGTTCCGGATGGACGTTCGGGGCGGGGGTGTCCTATAACCGCCTGTTTCATCTCCGTGAGATAGAAAACGGGATAGAGACCGCTTCGGCCTTGTCCGCCAGCCCCTATTCCCTTACGGACTACAGCCTTGTTTTTGACCTGCGTTTCCGTATCTACCAGCGGCTGAAATTCAATTTCCGCTACGAATATTCTTTTGTGCCCATCCGTATACGGACGTTCTACAAACCCAAATTCGGCCAGTATGACGCGGAGCCCTGGGACAGGAAGCAATATCATAACATATTGACATTCAGATTGATTTATGTATTTAACGAAGCTGCGGATCCGGCGGATAGGAGAGAAAAGCCATGAAAATCCTGATTATCCGTCTCAGCAGCATAGGGGATATTGTACTGACAACACCGGTGGTGCGCTGCCTGAAACAGCAGACTTCCGCCACCTTGCATTATTTGTGCAAAGCCTCCATGAAGGCCGTGGTGGAAACCAATCCCCACATTGACAGCATACACACCTACCGCAAGCATGACCCCGGCCTTTGGAAAAGGTTGGAGTCGGAACATTTTGATTTTGTGGTTGACTTGCAAGGAAACTGCGTTTCCAAACGCCTTTGCCGCCGCTTGTCCGTTCCCCATGCCGCTTTCCCCAAATGCAATTTCCGCAAACTGCTGCTGGTTCTCTTCAAATGGAATGTCATGCCGGAAAGGCATATCGTAGACCGGTATTTCGACGCGGTGTCCGCTTTGGGTGTGAAAAACGACCTTCAGGGCCTGGAATTTTTCGTGGATGCGGAAGACGAACAGGAGCTGGCCGCTGCTGCTTTGCCGCCTGCCTATGTGGCCGTTGCTGTAGGTAGCCGGCATGGGACCAAGCAGCTTCCGCAGGATATGCTGGAAAGTGTTGTCGCGCAAAGCCGTCTGCCTATGGCGCTGTTGGGGGACGCTTCGGATGCCGTGGTGGGCGAGACCATTCATTCCCGCTATCCGGAAAAGACCTATAACCTTTGCGGACGCTTGTCGCTGCGGGCTTCCNNCCCATGCGCAAACGGTGCTGGCCGGCGACACCGGACTCATGCACATTGCCGCGGCTTTCCACAAGCGCATAGTGTCCGTTTGGGGGAACACCGTGCCCGCTTTCGGCATGTATCCCTACCTTCCGCAGCACCAGGAGCTTAGCATACTTATGGAGAACAGGCATTGCCGCTGCCGTCCCTGCTCCAAGCTGGGGTTCAGGCGCTGCCCATTGAAACATTTCCGCTGCATGCGGGACATACCCATGCAGGATATTATCCACCAGTTGAACGCCAATGAATCCGAATAATCCGCAGCGCATTGCCATAGAAGCCTTTGATTATGCGCTTCCGGAGGAGCGTATCGCCAAGTTCCCCTTGGCGGAGCGTGACGCCTCCAAACTACTGGTATACAAAAACGAACGCTTTACCGAATCCTGTTTTGCGCAGGTGGCGGACTTTCTGCCGGAAAACGCCATGCTGGTGTTTAACGACACCAAGGTGGTTTCAGCCCGTTTGCGTTTTCAAAAGGAAAGCGGCTCCACCATAGAGATTTTCTGTCTTGAGCCATGGCAGGTTCCGGTCGCATCGGCTTTTGAACAGCGGGCTACGGTACGGTGGAAATGCCTGATAGGAAACAACCGCAGATGGAAACAGCCGGTTTTGGAGAAAGTGTTTTCCCTTGACGGAAAGGAAGTCCGCCTGCGTGTGGAGAGGGAGGAAAAGCAAGCGGACGCATGGATTGTCCGTTTTGAATGGAATCAGGGCGTCTCTTTTGCTGAAATACTGGATCATGCAGGGGAAGTCCCCCTGCCGCCATATTTGCATAGGGCAGCGGAAGCGGGGGACAAGGAGCGCTACCAGACCATTTATGCGCTCTATCAGGGTTCTGTCGCAGCCCCTACGGCCGGACTGCATTTCACGCCCCGTGTTTTTGAAAGTTTGAAACGCAAGCGGATAGATACGGAATATTTGACGCTGCATGTGGGGGCGGGCACCTTCAAGCCTGTTTCCACGGAAACCATCGGCCAGCACCAGATGCATGTGGAGCGGCTTTGGATTTCCAAGGAGAAGCTGGAGCGCATCCTAGCTCACCTCGGAAGTCCGCTGATTGCCGTGGGCACGACCACCACCCGCACCCTGGAATCGCTCTATTGGTTTGGTGTGCAGCTGGCGGCCTCTCCCGACCCGGACGGCATGTGCGTTTCCCAATGGGAACCGTATCAGGAGGAAACCACGCTGACTGCCGCACAGGCCTTGGAGGCGGTGCTGGCGTATATGGAGCGCAAGGGCCTGGACGAGTTGGCAGGGGAGACCAGCCTGATGATTGCGCCTCCATACCGTTTCCGGATTGTCNNAACTTCCACCAGCCGAAAAGCACGCTGCTGCTGCTGGTTTCCGCCCTGATTGGCGACGCATGGCGCGAAGGCTACCGCTATGCGCTGGAGCACGGTTTCCGTTTCCTCAGTTACGGGGACAGCTGCCTGTTCCTGCCTTCCGCCCCAGTGTAAATAGGCGGCTGCAATGATATGGGCTTGGCTTTTATCAATGGTATGAAATTTGGAATGGGTAAAAAGGTTTTTTGAAATTCCCCATGGGATGGAAAACATACGTGTTATGTGACTGGAATCAGGCCTTGCGGGAATTTGGCAGTAGTGGGCGTTTTTTTAGCGGACAAATATGTAAATGTCATACTTATAATATCTTATCAATGAGACACAGCATCGTCAGCATAGCGCTTTGTGCGGCAATGGTATTGCTTGGTGGAGGGATTTCAGCGCAACCGCCCGGCGGGCCGCCTCCGAATTGGGGAGGGGGAGGTCCGCCCCGTGGAAAGTTCCCTATGGGCGAACAACGGCCCGGATGGCAGCAGCAACAGCAACAGCAGACAACCAGGCAGCCTGCGGCGAAAAAGCTGAACCTGACTGGGGTGTACAAGGTTTCCGGCCTGTTGAAAGACAGCCTGAGCGGCACGGCCATCGCCTATGTGAATGTCGCTTTGCTGAACAGTAAGGACAGCAGCTTCGCCAAAGCCACCACAACTGATGAAAGCGGACGTTTCGTGCTGGCCAACCTGCCATCCGGCAAGTATATATTCCGTGCCACTTTTGTGGGTTACCAAGCGCATTTCCAGCCCGTTGTGATCAAGAACAGCCATGTTTCGCTCGGGGAAATCCGCATGCAGCCGAAAGCCCTTGCACTCAAAGGGGTTTCCGTGAAAGCGGATCGTCCCATTTACAGCGTGGAAGGGGAAAAAACGGTGTACAACGTCTCGGAGGACCCCTCCATCCAGACCGGAACCACGACCGATGCGCTTCAGAACGCACCGGGGGTCGAAGTGGACATAGAGGGGAACGTCACGCTGCGGGGCATTTCGTCGGTGGAGATTTGGATCAACGACAAACC
>DBVK01000006.1:0-120 GCA_002308135.1 Bacteroidales bacterium UBA1266 | reverse complement strand
TGAAGCCGTCATCAACATTGTGACCACCGCCCACATCAAGAAAAACCATTTTGTCAGCTTCGGCGCCAACGCCTCCACCCAGCCAAATGTCAGCCCATGGGTGTCGTATGTGTGGGCCAA
>DBVK01000036.1 GCA_002308135.1 Bacteroidales bacterium UBA1266 | reverse complement strand
ACCGGCACCAGGGCTTTCCAGCCCGCCACGCCCGCTTTTTCAAAAACCAGCCACAAACCGGCCAGCATACCAGTCAGATACACAATGGTGAACACCACCATAAATTGGATTGACAGCTCCATACAATCACTATTTTAAAGCCGGATTCCCCCCAAAGGGAAACCGAAAACATACCAATGCAAAAGTACTACAAAAACGAATAGCTTCGGCCTGCGTCAAAAAAAAGCGGAAAGGCGCTGACGCCCCCCCAACAAACCGCCGCACACCCGACGCTCCCGCACCTATTCCTGGGCGGACAGCAAATCCTCCATGGTGAAAACGCCCTTTTTCCCAAGCAGGAATTCCGCCGCCGTTACCGCGCCTATGGCGAAAGCCTTGCGGTTGAACGACTGGTGTGTGATGCGGATTTCATCCATAGGGGAAGTGTATATGACAGAATGGGTACCAACCTGGCTGCCCAAACGCTGGGATTTGATGGACAGTTCGGCACGGTTGTCGTTTTCCTGGTTGATCCAGGATTCCTTGTGCGGAATGGCGGCGATGATGTCGTTGGCCAGCACGATGGCGGTTCCGCTGGGAGCATCCTTTTTGGAAGTGTGGTGCACCTCCTCCATGCTGACATCGTATTCGCTATGCGGCACCATCAGCTTGGCCAGGTAGCGGTTCAAACGGAAAAAAAGGTTGACTCCCAGGCTGAAATTCGAAGCGTAGAAAAGGCTCCGCCCTTCCGCCAGGCAACGCTCCCTGACCTCCGGAAGGCGGTCGTACCAGCCGGTTGTACCCACCACTACGGGCTTGTCCGCACCAAAGCAGTTGTTTATGTTATCCATCACAACGGAAGGCATGGAGAAGTCAATGGCGATGTCGGAAGCCTCAAACACCTCCCGCTGCCTTTTCCAATCCTCCTCATTATCAATATAGGCCATCACCTGGTGTTTACGCTCCCGCGCCACCAGCTCCACCTGTTCGCCCATTTTTCCGTAACCGAGAATAGCGATTTTCATGACAAGGTATATTTACGATTGAAAACCAGTGTTTTTTATTTCTTTATGAATTTTCCGGCATATGTCTCCGAGCCGCACACCATTCTGACAATATACACACCCGGAGGAAAGTCCGATACCTGCATGACCGTGGGATTAGCGGCATCACGGACATGCGCCACGGTTTGCCCCATCGTGTTCAGCACCTCAATGGAAGACAGCTGCTGCGATGCGGAACCCTCGTTCCGTACGGTGACATAATCGGCCGCAGGGGAAGGATACAGGCTCAGCTGACGGACTGTGCCAGGCTCCTGTATGCCATTGGGCAGATTCAAACAACGCAGCAGAAAATCATGCACTATATCAAAACAAATTTCAAACTTCTTCTTATCAAGCAGATACGCATCCGTATAATAAAAGGAATGCCCCTCCCCCTTCACCGGATGGAATTCATACGTGCTGACCCCCAAAGCCTCCAGCCTGCCGGAAATGGCCCTGGAGCCATACATGTATGGCAAGCTCTGGTATCCATAGCAGTGTCCGGAATCTATGGGCACCGTTCCATCGGCAGTACCGTGTATCATACAAAGCGGCACATGTTTGGATGGGGTGATGATGTCAAGGGACCAAATACTGCCCCATTGGGAAATGGCGCCGGCCACTCTGGGGGAACAGTTGCTGTACGCTTCAAACCCCGTTGAATGCACCCCTCCCAAATCCGGCTGTTCGCGTGTCTCCGCAGGACGTTCGTCATCCGCCATGTATATTTCATGCAGAATGGCGATGCTGCCGGCCGAATTTCCCAGGAGAAATATATTGTTGGTGTCAATCCTGTAGGTTTGGTGATTCGCTTTGAAAAAGCGGACTGCCGCACTGACATCCTGTATGGCCATGTAGGCATCCCGGACAATGTTTTTTGCAGAGATATTCAACAAGGGCATCAGCCTGTAATCAATGGAAGCCGTAGCATAGCCATAGGTGGCCAGCCTTTTGCAATAGGCCACATTGTCGTCATTGTTGCGGCTCCCCGCCACGAAGGAACCCCCAAACACGACAATCACCAGCGGACGGGCGGCCAAGGTGTCCCTGAGAGGCTCATAAAAATCCAGGTAGAGCGTATCCGGAGAAGTTTTCCCAATACTTGTGGCTCTGCTGTAAGGGATGGAATAAACGGTTTTCACTTTGAAAAACTGGGGTGTCGCATAGCGTCCGCTTTCCTGCGCCCTAATGCCCGCAGAAAAAAAGCAGCCGATAAGCATGCAGCCGGCTGCGGCTTTCATAAACCTTGCCCTATTCTTATTCCTGATTATATTCATAACTCATGCATTTCACTTCCATTGGAGCACCATACGCATTCCCAAGGCCTGCCCCGTAGTGTTGGCGTGCCTGACAAACACAGGCTCAGACACATACGGACGGAAGCCCAGGCTCAAACGGTCGGACACATCGTAAGTGGAAAAATGCGCGTCCACCATGGCATCCACGATATTCAATCCGTAACAGACCGCAAAAACAAAAGCGTACAGTTCCTGATTCCGCTGGTAATGCTTTTCGTAGGCGGCCACGTTCTCCGTACTCATCTGCTGCAGATCCGGATTCAGCCCTTTCGTCACCCCGTTCAGGCGCAAGCGGTTCTCCGTCCGGTAATACACATACTTCTCGTGGTTGCTGTACACCAAATAACCTGCCCCTCCAATAACCCCGTACACTATCGGCACTTTCCAGTATTTGCCGTTGTACACCTGGCCTCCTCCGGGGACAATAGAACAAATGGCCGCGATTTTAGGGGATTTGCCCCGCACACTTCCTGCCGTGGAATCCGGCAGGGCCGACGCCTTATGTGACTGCCCCTGCACCATGGCCGGCAACCACAACAAAAAAAGCAAGCCGACTACGGAAGTTCTCACCGCTACTCCTGTAACAACTTCATTATCCGTGTAAAATCCTCGTCTGACTTAAAGCGTATGGTCAGGCTTCCCTTGCCTTTGAGGCTGCGGTGAATCTCCACCGTCGTCCGCAGACGTCCGGAAAGGCGTTTACCGGCCTCTTTCACATAGGCGGGCAGCTCCGTTTTCAAGACGGGTTTCGTTTGCGGTGGCGCCTCGGCAGCCTGCAGCTTGCGCACCCTTTCCTCCACCTGGCGTACGGAAAGACCTTGAGCCAGGATCTCGTCCAGCAGCCGCTGTTGCATGGCGGCATCTTCCACCACCACCAAAGCCCTGGCATGCCCCATGCTGAGACGTTGGTCGCACAAGGCCTGCTGAACGCTTTTCTCCAACCTCAGCAGACGCATATAATTGGTCACTGCAGAGCGGCTCTTCCCCACCCTTTCAGCCAGATGCTCCTGGGTGAGACCGCACTCCTCCTGCAAACGCTGCAGGGACAGGGCTATTTCGATGGGGTTCAAATCCTCGCGCTGCAAGTTCTCCACCAACGCCATTTCCATCATCTGTATATCGTCAGCGGTGCGCACATAGGCGGGGATCATGGTCAGGCCGGCCATTTTGGAGGCACGCACCCGGCGTTCGCCAGATATCAACTGGTACTTGCCGTTTCCAATGTCACGCACCGTTATCGGCTGAATCAGCCCTTGGTTGCGGATGGATTCTGCAAGCTCCTTCAACGCCTCCTCTTCAAAGGTGTTGCGCGGCTGCCAGGGATTGGTCTCTATGGCCTCCAAAGGGATTTTGGCAATAACGCCCGCCTTGATGCGAACCGGGGATTCCTGTCCCACGAGGCCGCTGTCGGGAAAATCACCCAGCAGGGCGCTCAGGCCGCGTCCCAAGCCTTTCTTCTGCTCATTTTTTGCTGCCATCTTTTTTCTCCTTGTTTTCAACTGTCACTTGATGCTTCTGCAGTATCTCCCTCGCCAGGTTCAGGTAGTTCATCGCCCCTTTGGACGAAGCGTCATACATCAGCACAGGTTTCTGGAAACTAGGTGCCTCACTCAGACGCACATTCCTATAAATCACGGTATTGAACACAAAGGACTTGAAATGCGCCCGCACGTCCTCCAGCACCTGGTTGCTCAAACGGAGGCGGTTGTCGTACATGGTGAGCAGAATGCCTTCAATATTCAGTTCCGGGTTCAGGTTGTTCTGGACAATCTTAATGGTGTTCAGCAGCTTGCCCAAGCCTTCCAAGGCGAAATACTCGCACTGCACGGGAATCAGCACCGTATCGGCGGCGGTCAGGGCGTTTACGGTAATCAGGCCGAGGGAAGGCGCACAATCGATCACAATAAACTCGTAGTCATCGCGCACCTCTTCCAGAATACGGCGCATCAGGCTCTCCCTTTCCGAGAAATTCACCAGTTCCAGTTCGGCGCCCACCAAATCAATATGAGCGGGCAGCATGTCCAGATTGGGCACACTGGTCGGACGAATGGCCTCGCGGATGGGTGTTTCCCCTATCATCACTTCGTAAATACTGGAAGAAACGGTCTTGGGATCGTGTCCCAAACCGGAGCTGGCGTTGGCCTGAGGATCGGCGTCTATCAGCAGGGTCCGGTGCTCCAACACACTGAAACTCGCTGAAAGGTTAATGGAAGTCGTTGTTTTTCCGACACCTCCTTTTTGATTGGCTATCGCTATCACGTTACCCATTTTCTCAAAATTTAGTGTTTGTCCAAAAAGCAAAAGTACTCTTTTTATAAATACCCCCGTCGGGTTTGATGAAAAATAATATGAACGCGAAGTGAAATATTTTCTATGGAAAAGCCTTGAAGGTATTGTTTTTTTTGCTACTTTAGCAACTTTGAAACCTATTATCATTCATCATTATGAAGAGATTTTATAAAATTTTGTGTATCAGTTTGTTGTCCATATTCGTAACAAACATCGCCCAAGCACAAATCAAATCAAGTCCGGCATCGGAAGCCGACAAAGCCTTCAACACCTTCCAATANNAGCAAGGTCAAAAGGAATCCGGTGGAAAAACGCCGCATTATGTTCCAGATGGCCGAATGCTACATTCTGACCGGCAATCTGAAAATGGCCGAGAAGCAATACCTCCGTCTGGAAAAGGTCAATTACCAGAAAGACAATCCGCTGGTATACCTTCGTTTGGGTGACATCTACCGCCTGCGCAAGGACTTCCCCAAGGCATTGGAATATTACAAAAAATACAAGCAATACAATCCGGAGGACCCGCGCTGCAACGACCGCATAGAATCGGCCACCTTCGCCCCCGAATGG
>DBVK01000130.1:4034-4505 GCA_002308135.1 Bacteroidales bacterium UBA1266 | reverse complement strand
CGCCGGTCAATGTGTCTTCCCTGTTTGTCATGCTGAACACCAACGCCCAGGAGGCCGCGGAGTTTGTCTCGCTGAAAGGCTCCGGACGCTGGCTGCTGCTGCTTCCTTACCTCGGCCTGGCATGGGGTGCGTTTGCCCATGTGCCGCCGCCTCCGGCGAAAACGTGGGGGAAAGCCTTCACCGCCGCCACAGCTGTGTTTGTGCTGCTTTTTTTCGGCGAAGCCGCCTTCAACGCCCGTCTGGTGCGCACCGCCCTTCCCGATACGGAGAAAGCCTTGTTTTCTTTCTCCCAGGAGGTTAAAGCATACAAGCGTTTAAAACAGCGTGTGTTTCAAAAGGTTCCGGTGGAAGCTGACCCTTCGCCCTGTGTGTCCGTGCTGATTATGGGCGAGTCCTGCAACCGCAGCCACATGGCTTTGTACGGCTATGCCCGTGAAACCTCCCCGCGCTTGCGGCAACGTCCGGACCTGC
>DBVK01000130.1:290-4028 GCA_002308135.1 Bacteroidales bacterium UBA1266 | reverse complement strand
CACCAATGTGGTCACGCCTTATTCGGCCACCATGAATGCGGTGGTGAACGCACTTTCGGACGGCAATACGGACAGACCCATTCCTGCGGACAGCTGCATACACGCTTTGGATGTGTACCGCAGTGCGGGCTACAGGACCTATTGGATTTCCAATCAGTCGCCGATTGGCGTGTGGGACAATGTGGTGTTCAATTTCGCCCGGGTGGCGGACCGCTGCCTGTTTGTGAACCGCGCCTCCAACTCCTCCATGGAAAGCACCCAAACGGCTTCCTACGACGAATTGCTCTTCCCCTGCCTGCGGAAAGCCTTGTGGGAGGATACGGCTTCCCGCAAATGGATAGTGCTGCACCTGATGGGCAGCCATTCCCAGTACGACAGGCGCTATCCTTCCTCCTATGCGCTGTTTAAAGGGGGGAAGGACAAAAAACAGCGGGTGAGGGACGCCTATGACAATGCCATCTGTTACAACGATTTTGTGGTGGACAGCCTGATTTCGGCCGTGTCCGCCTACGCGGCGGCGCATCCGAACGTCAGGGCGCATGTGATCTATGTGTCTGACCATGGGGAAAACGTATACGACGCCGGGGAGACGGCCGGGCATGATTTCGCTGACACCATTCCCTATGCCAATGTGGAGATTCCCATGCTGTTGTGGCTTTCACCCTTTGACATCCGTTCGGACACGGCCTTTGTCCGTCGCCTGAAAGCGCGTCTGGACTGGCCTTTCATGACCGACGACCTTTTCCATGCACTCCTGGATATGGATCATATACGCACGCCAGCCTGCCAGCCCGGAAGAAGTGTGTTTCATCCGGATTACCGCAAGGAAAGGACGCGCCGTCTGGCGGACGGCAGGGAATACCGCGGAAAGGCCGCAACTACGGTCTATAACACAATAAATAATGCGGGAACACGTTAATAAAACATTGTTATAAAATAGTCAAACTATGAAAAAAATTTGGATTCTATTCAGCGTCGCATGGCTGTTCCCATGGATGTGCCGTGCGCAGCACGTTCCCTTGGAGGTGGCTTGGATTCCCTGGTGGGATACCCAATGCCCGACGGTTACATGGGGAGGGAATATCTATGTGTCGAGCGACAGTAAAAAAACGGTCGATTACATTGCCGGTTTGCTGGACAACCCGACAACGGCGGACCGCCAATACTTCTGGCGTCTGTCGGAGAATACGGTTCCAGTGGGGGCCAGCATTGTGGCTGTTGACGGAAGGCCAGTGCAGGGAATGAACACCCAGCAGGTGCGGGAAATGCTGCAATCCGCCAGGGAGTTGCGCATTAAAATGCCGCTTGCCGCCTCGGAATCCGTGATGTATTTGGGGCAAGACCTGCCGATGTGGATGCAGGCCTACGGTTTCCATCCGATGTATTGCTCCTGGACCCGGACAAAGACCACGCCTCCCGCCAATATGGTCATCCGCATGGACAAGGAAGTCTCCTGGCGCGCTTTCAAGACCTATGATTTCCTCATCCTCAGCGCGGATGTGCTTGCGGACAAGGAATTGCTGGAGAAAATCGGCAGAACATACAATAACATGGGCTTTCACCGGGATACCGAAAACCCGGATCTGCTGATCACCATTTCCAAGGATGCCAACAAGAGCGTGGAATACACCTATGTCCCGGAACAGACGGAAAGGGTGCATACGGGGACAAACACCTATGCCACCTACGGCTACGGCGGACGTTACTTGGGCAATTTTTCCGTGGACAAATACCAGACCATCAAATCCGGAGGATACACGCAAAAAACGGCGACCACATCGCTTTACCTGGAAGTTTCCGTGCTGGAGGCCTCCCGTATGGGCGAATCGGTGGTCCCCATGATTTATCAGATGAAATACAGTTACACCAACAACGCCGATGAAAATGTGGACAAGCTGTATGCCAACGCCGTCTCCTGGGTGGAGCACCCTTTGATGAGCGAAGTCTACAGCCGTAAATCCTCCACCTGCACCCGCTGTTTCTATGAAAACCTGCCGCTGATCAATTTCGGCATTGTCGTGGATGCGGAAGGCGTGGTCAGGGGAGCGGATGCCGCTTCCGAAGTGGTGCGTTCCTCCGGTGTCCAGAAAGGGGATAAAATCCTTGAAATCAAGACAACGAAAAGGGAAAGCATGAGCCATAGGCAGCGTAAGACCACCTATTCCGGCACCATTACCGTGGAACGTGGCGGCATGCGGCAGCCTTTGCATTTCAGCCGCTGCCACCAGACCAACCATTACCGTATATCTTTTATAGGCTATTAGTAAGGAGGGCAAGTGATGAAGACAATAAAATTTTTAGGGACGCTTGTGCTGATGCTGGTGGGGGGATGGGTTTGCGCCCAGGAAGCCTATGNNAATGTGGTGATCACACCGACACCGGTGAATGTATATGAAAACAGTATGGCGGATTCCAAAGTGATAGGCGTGCTGCAGCCCAAGCAGACCGTTGAGGTATATGTGGTCAACGGGGACTGGGCCATAGTGAAATACAATAACGGCGTGGGGTATGTGCCCGGCGTATGCCTGAATAAGGCGGATGCGGCCGTGCAGCAGCCGATAAAGACGCCTGTGGGCGATCCGGCCAAACCGGCGGCGCCAAAGGTGACGGAAACAAAGAAACCGGCGGTTACGCCTGCAGACCCCCAGGAGCAGCAGGCGAAGAAAAAGCTTGAACCCGTGTCCGCACCGGCGGACGTGGTGCAACAGCCGTCGAAACCGCTTCCTCCGGCCTATGCCGACAACGATTTTTACAAGCCTTATGCCAGCTATACGCTGATGAGCCGGAAAAACAACATCGCCTATGTTTTGGATTGCCCGTCGCGCATGGTGCTGAGCCTGGGCTACCAATCGGCCACACTGACCGATGCGGCTTTCTCTGTCGTGCCGGATGTCCGTATGCCCGGCGGTTTTTTTGACTTCGGCGGTGTTTTTCACCTATGGGGGCCGCTGGGGCTGGAGGCTACCTTCGGCTTGTCGGTGGATTCCAAGAGACTGACCGTTTATGAGGATGAACGCATGGATATCGATAAAACGGCATACGATAAAATCGCCCGTACGAGGCTTGATTACCGGCTGAACCTGGCTCCGGTATTTTGGGTGAACCTGAATTCGGACGCAGCTTTGCATTTCACCTTCGGCCCGCACTGGAACCTGGCTTTCATGGATCTTCAAACCTATGAGCGGAACGGGGAAAGGGATTTCGGCCCCCAGCTGGAATATGCCGGTTTTGAGAAAGGGCTGCCCTACCGCTTTTGGTGCACCTCATGGATAGCCGGTGTCGGATTCACCTATAATGCGGTAGGCTTCAGGGTGTCTTACCAGAAGGACCTGAAGGGGCGCTACAAGAACCCCAATGTGATACACACCTCTCCTTTGCTTTACCAAAGGGTGGACCCGCGCTACCAATACCTGGAAGTGGGTATGTATTTTTCGTTTTTCTAAGCATTAACAAAAAGAAATGGCAATGACAGCTGAGATGTTTAAAAACTGGAAAGGGGATGTGTTTGGCGGAGTGACCGCAGGCATAGTCGCTCTTCCTTTGGCTTTGGCTTTCGGAATTCAGGCCTTCAGCGGCGTGAGCGATCCTTCCGCCGCCTCATGGGGCGCTTTGGCCGGTTTGGTGGGCGCCACCATGTTGGGTTTTTTCGCCGCAGTGTTCGGCGGAACCCCCAGCCAGATCAGCGGCCCTACCGGTCCTATGACCGTGGTGACAGCCGCTTTGCTTAGCGGCGTATGG
>DBVK01000130.1:0-198 GCA_002308135.1 Bacteroidales bacterium UBA1266 | reverse complement strand
AAATATGTGCGCTATATCCCGTATCCGGTGCTCTCCGGATTTATGAGCGGCATAGGCGTCATAATCATCTTGCAGCAGTTTTATCCTTTGGTGGGCTTGAAAGGCAGCGGTTCCATGCTGGAACTGCTGGCCGGGATTCCGGCGTCGCTGCGTCAGGGTGTTTCCTTGAGCGCCTTGGGTCTTGGTTTGGGTACCATA
>DBVK01000165.1:4467-6557 GCA_002308135.1 Bacteroidales bacterium UBA1266 | reverse complement strand
AGGGGTTCGATTCCCCTACTGACTACGAAAAAGAGGGAATTTGTAGCAACAAATTCCTTTTTTATTGAAATTTAGGGCAAATGGCAACCATCGCGCACAAAGCTTCCATTCTTTACTACTTGTTTTATCATTGGGTTCGCTACATCTTTGACAAGCTGTACCAAGGCCGTGTCTACCGCCTGCAGACCGGGAACATCCCCAAAGAGGGAACGCCCACCATACTGGTCAGCAACCATCAGAATTCGTTGCTGGACGCTTTTCACATGCTGTTCGGCACCCAAAACAGTTTTCTGCACTTCATCAGCCGGGCGGACGTGTTCAAGAACAAGCACATCGCCAAGCTGCTGTACGGCTTGGGGTTGATTCCCATCTACCGCGTGCGGGACGGCGTGGGCAAAATCAAAGATAACCTGCAAATGTTCGACGAAGTGGAGCGCTATCTCCACGAGGGGGGCATGCTGGCCATCTATCCCGAAGCCACCCACATGGACGGCAACTACCTGGGCCGATTCTACCTTTCCTACACTCGCATCGCTTTCGAGACCGCCGCGCTATCCGATTTTAAGCAGGAAGTGTTCATTCTGCCTGCCACGCTGTATTATGAGGATTTCACCGCCTTTCGTGCCGACAGCCTGATCACCTATGCCGAACCTTTCTCCCTCAAGCCGTATTACGAGCTTTACCAGCAGGAACCCCGTTTGGCGGAGGAACAAGTCAATGAAATCATACGCCACAAAGTGCAGTCCAACATGCTGGACATACGGGACAAGGAACACTACGACCAAGTGATGGGCTTTATCTCCTATACGGAAAACGCCTATGCCGAACGGGAAAAAGACATTGACATGGCGCAACTTCCGCAAGCCCTGAAAGTGCGCAAAGCCATAGAAGCCAAATTATACGCACAAAAAGAAAGCCATCCGGAAAAGCTGGAGGAAATCTATGCCCGCACAGCGGAATTCCACCGCCTGCTGGACAAATACCGCATCAATGCGGAAGCCCTCGCCAAACCGGCCACCACCCTGGAAAGCCTGCGTTCACTTTTTTTCTACCTGCTGTTTTCGCCATTGTATCTCCTCGGCATGCTGCCCCACATACTGCTGTTCTGCATTACGCCGCTTGTCATGAGGAAGATTGACGACAAGCTGATGGAGGCCTCCATCGCCATTTGCATCTGGATAATAGGCATTCCGCTCTTCTATCTGGTTTATTTTCTGCTGACCGGCATACTGATGAATTGGTTTACTGCATTGGTTATCATACTATTATTGCCTTCGCTCGGAAAATTCGCCTGGTGGTTTCACAAACATTTCCAACAGGATTTCCAATGTTTCCGCGCACGCCTTGTCCGTGAGCGCCGGCCCAAGACATGGGCTAAAATGGAACGCCTCCACAAGGAATTGAGGCAAGACCTGGAGACCATCTGCTAAAACCCGCCCGCGTGGACACCATCACCCGCATACTGCTCCGCCATCAGCAACGGAAGCTGGACATCCTCTACCCCCTGCTTCCGGAAGACGCCTGTATGCAAGCCGCAACAGCCCTCTTGGCACAACCCAAAGGGAACTGCTTTATCGCCACAGGCTTTTACTGCTTCTCCCAAGGCGAAACCGACGGTCCCCCAGGCAGCCATTTTCTGGCTAAAGCGCTGCAAACGCTGGGATTCTCCCCTATCATTGTCACGGACAGCTACAGCGCGGCCTATTTCCAAGGGCAAAACTACCCCACCCTGCTTTTCGGCAGCGGTGAAAAGGCGCCCACACTGCTGGACACCTACCGTCCCCGCGCCCTGATTGCCATTGAGCGTTGCGGTCGCGCCGCGGACGGACGCTACTATTCCATGCGTAAAAAGGACATTTCCGCCCACACCCCGCCCATAGACGAACTCTTCCTGCAAAAGCCCCAAGGANNATCGGCATAGGGGACGGCGGCAACGAAATCGGCATGGGTGTTTACGCGGAGACACTGTCGCGCCAAGGCACACTTATCCCTTCCTGCGTATGCACGGATTACCCCATTGTGGCCACCGTCTCCAATTGGGGGGCCTACGGGCTGATTGCCGCATTGGAAAAAGGCAGCGGACAAAAGCT
>DBVK01000165.1:1741-4403 GCA_002308135.1 Bacteroidales bacterium UBA1266 | reverse complement strand
CCGGCGCCCCGGACGGCATACGCGGCCCCCAGCACTACAGCACGGACGGTTTCCCTTTCTCCACAGACCGGAGCGTGCTGCGCGCCCTGCGCCAATGGAGCGAAAGCTAATCTTCACATAACAACTACGCGTCCCAAGACCAAAAACACCTAAAAATATGGACATCAGCACATTGAAAAAAGAGCTGCGCAGAAACATCCGCCTGCTGAAGAAAGATTTCCCCGAAGAGGCCAAACAAAAGGAATCCGCAGCCATCTGGGAGCAAGTGGAAAAGGATCCGCTCTTCCGCCAGAGCCGCTGCATCTTCATTTACTGGTCCTTGCCTGATGAAGTGCTTACACCTGATTTCATCCGGAAATGGAAGGGTGAGAAACGCTTTGTGCTCCCTTGTGTGGTCGGGGATGAACTGGAGCTGAAATATTTTGAGGAAGAAAACGCCTTGCACGAAGGGGAAAACTTCCTTATTCCGGAACCGTCCGGAGAGGCCCTGCAAGACTATTCCGCCATTGATCTGGCTGTTGTGCCGGGCATGGCCTTTGATGCGGACAAGCGCCGCCTGGGGCGCGGAAAAGGCTATTACGACAAGACGCTCTGCCGCATACAGGCGCCTAAATTCGGTGTTTGCTACAGTTTCCAGTTCGTTGAGACCGTGCCCACCGACAGCTTTGACATTCCCATGGACAAAGTCGTCCACGGATAGCACCTTATTTGGGCAGACGGAAGGCGACGGACATTTCCCGCATTTGCGCTTCGCTCATGCCTTCCGGCACAAAACCCATGGAACGGGCTTGCATGTATATCTGGGCGCTTTTAACCAAGGTGTCCACCATGTCAAAGGCTTCCATGATGTCCTCCCCTACCGCGAACACGCCGTGCTTTTCCCACAACACCACATCGTAGTTCTCCGACAGGCTGCGGATGGTAGCTTCCGCCAAGTCCACCGAACCCGGAAGCAGGTAAGGCACCACACCGAGCCCTTTCGGGCAAAACGCCTTGGTTTCCGGAATCATGCTCCATAACAGCTTCGTCAGCACATCCTTGGCCAGAAATTCCCGCTTATGGCTCATCGCGACCAGTTCGGTCGGATGGGTGTGCAAAGAGGCGGTATAGCTTGAGCCCTGTGACAGCAGGTAATGGTGCACGCTCAGGTGGGACGGCAGCTCCGAAGTCGGTTTCACGGCCTCGTCGGCAATGATTTCGTAATGCGCCGCATCGTCCAGAACACGGATGACAGAGCCGTTTTGCATGGGATGTTCGGCCAAATCGCGCATACGTTTGTTCGTGCCCTTGCAATAAAAATACTTGCCTTTCAAATGCGGCAGCACGCTGCCTATGGGCTGAGGCTCCTGCAAAGCCGGCAGGGCGCGCATGCCCTCGTCCGCCCATTTCGTAATATTGACAGTAATGTTGCCGCCGTTACGTTCGGCCCAGCCTTTTTGCCAGAGATAGCCGGCCACCTCCGCCACCTTGCGGATTTCCGCTTCCAAAGCGGGACGGTTTTCCAGAATGGATGACATCATAAGCTAGCGTTTTGAAGTATTTGGGGAAGAAAACAGGAAAACACCAGCACGGCCAGACCCAAGAGCAGCACGACAATGGTTTTGCGGTTCACGCCCTTCCATTCGTGAAGGATGATTCCCCACACATTGGAAAACGTCACGTTCAAGGCCATGAGGATGCACCAGCTGAAGGTAAGCAGCACCGTGGAATGCCCTTCCAAAAAGCCTTTGCCCAAACTCAGCCCGAAAAACTGGCTGTACCAGAGCAGACCGGCCAGGCAGCAGAAAAACAGGTTGTGCCCCCACAAGCCGCCCTGGGCATAATCGCCAAAGGTATGGTTTTTCGCATTCTGCGAAAGACAGTACACCGCATTGGTCAGGAAACCGCCCAGCGTCACCAGCAAAGTGGCGGGCAGGGAAGCGAAAATCGGACGGGTGGACTCCCAGTGCAGCGGAGCGCCGAAGCTCAACCCTATAGAGAAACAGGCGCTCATTACACCGGAAAGCGCCGCGACCAGCAACCCTTTGGTGAAATTGAAATCCTTGACCGCCTTTTTCTTTTCCTCCTCCGGTAAGGCGGCGGTTTTCATACCGCCCGCTATGCCTATGATGGCAATACCGGCCAAGGTGACGGCAACCCCGACCCAGATGGCGGCGGTCAATGCGGAAGCGTTTCCGGTGAAAACGGGGCCGAGAATGGCGCCCAAACCGGAGCAGAGTCCCAAAGCGATGCTTTGGCCCAAGGCCACGCCCAAATAGCGCATGGACAAACCGAAGGTCAGGCCGCCTATGCCCCACAACGCGCCAAACAGCACCGTAAGCAGGCTTTCCTTGGGATGCGCAGCATACAGTGACCAAAGCGACTCCCCTGAAGGAACGGCCAGTATGGCGCCCAGCAGAGGGAAGAGCAGCCAGGCGAAAACACCCTGCACCATCCAATAGGACTCCCAGCCCCACTGCCTGATTTTATTGATGGGCACATAGCTGCTGGACTGGCAGAATGCGCCGGCGGCAATAATGCATAATCCGATGATGATTTCCATGACTATGAGCGTTTGGAGGTTATTTCCCTTTCATAGGTTTCGATTTCCGGAATGAAATCCAAACCGACCGGCTTGTTGTTACGGATACAGAATTCGTCGTAGACGGCATTCCACGGAAGG
>DBVK01000165.1:865-1638 GCA_002308135.1 Bacteroidales bacterium UBA1266 | reverse complement strand
ATGCACTTCTGGGCGGCGCGGGAACCAATGACATAGGCGCCTATACGGTTAATGGCGCCGTCGAAGTAATCCAAACCGTAATGCACCCTGTCGAGGGCGCCGGCACGGACGATTTCACTGAACAGCTCCAAGGTCGGGTCGTCCATAAGGGTCACGTGGTCGCTGTCCCAGCGGATGGGACGGCTGACGTGCAGCATCAGTTCCGGCACAAAATGCAGCAAGGCGCTGACTTTGTCCGCAGGGGACTCCGTCGGGTGGTAATGACCGGTGTCTATGGTCGGGATTTTGCCGTTTTGGGCGGCGTATGCGGTGTAGAAATCATGGCTTCCGACCGTAAAACTCTCCAGGCCGACACCAAACAATTTGCCTTCGATGCAATCCTTCATATGCGCTTTTTTCCCGGCAAATATGCTGTCCAAGGAATCCTTCAGCAGTCCACGGTAAAGGTGATGGTTCACACTAAGGTCCTTGCATCCGTCGTGCACCCAAAGGTTCATGATGCAGGGGTCGCCCTGCGCTTTGCCCATGGCGTCAGCAATGTCGCGGCAGCGTTTGGTGTGCTCAATCCAGAAATCCCGTATGCCCTTGTCGGGATTGGAAAGACTGAGGTTACCGCTTTTCGGATGGCTGAAGGAAGTGCTGTTGAAATCCAGTTTGATGCCGTTGGCATCCGCCCACTGCATCCAAGCTTCGAAATGCTTGGGCTCCACCTGATCCCTGTCCACAAAACGGCCGCCGAAATCACCGTAGATCTCGTGCAGGTTCACACGGTG
>DBVK01000165.1:0-779 GCA_002308135.1 Bacteroidales bacterium UBA1266 | reverse complement strand
CCGGCCGATTCAAAACCACCCACGTCATCCGTCTGCCAGCAGTGAAGGGACAAATGGAAATCCTGCAGCTGGCGCAAGACTTTTTCGGTATCCACACCGATGGCGGCATAACGTTCTTTGGCTATTTCATAGGATTGGGAAAAAGATGCTTGTTTCATGGTATGTCTTTTTTATAGATGGTTCTTTCTATTTGTCAGTGAATGGATTCCATGCCTTCAAAGCGGCGGTAGGCGGCATCCCAAGCGGTGGTTTCGGCCTGCTGCGGCAGAAAGCGTTCCAAGGGAAGCTGTTCCGCCAGCTGTTGGCGCAATGCGGCCAAGTCCAGGCTATTGTCGGCTGACATGCGTTGCAGCAGCACATTCCCCAAAGCCGTCGCCTCCGAAGGGCCGGCCACCACCGGTCTTCCGATGCAATTGGCCGTGCACTGGTTCAGCAGGCGGTTCTGGCTGCCCCCGCCGATAATATGCAAGACCTCCGCCTTTGCTCCGGACAAGTTGTCCAGATGCGCCAGCACCTGACGGTAGCGCAAGGCCAGGCTTTCGAAAATGCAGCGCACCAAAGCCGCCCGGGAATCCGGCACGGCCTGGGAAGTGTTCCGGCAATAGGCGCGGATGGCTTCCTCCATATCGTCCGGCATGGCGAAATCCGGCGCATCCGGAAAAATCAGGCTGCGGAAAGCGGCTGCGCCTTCGGCCTCCTTTATCAACTCCGGATAGGGAATGTCCGGCCATTTTTCGCGGCAGCGCTCCAACAGCCACATGCCGCAAATGTTCTTCAGC
>DBVK01000176.1:15499-15951 GCA_002308135.1 Bacteroidales bacterium UBA1266 | reverse complement strand
GCGGCGTGCACGGTGGTCATCAGGCCTTCCACCAGACCGAAGTTGTTGTGGACAACCTTCACCAGCGGAGCTAAGCAGTTGGTGGTGCAGGAGGCGTTGGAGATGATGGTTTCGCCCTTGTATTCGTGATTGTTCACACCCATGACAAACATTGGCGTGTCATCTTTGGAGGGAGCGGACATGACCACTCTTTTGGCACCCGCTTTCAAATGGGCCTCCGCTTTTTCCTTGGTCAGGAACAGACCGGTGGATTCCACCACATAATCGGTGTCCAAATCACCCCATTTCAGGTTGGCGGGGTCTTTCTCCGCTGTGACACGGATGGCGTGTCCGTTTACAATCAATTGGTTCTCGGTATATTCAACCGTACCTCTGAATGCCCCATGCACGGAATCGTATTTCAGCATATAGGCCATGTAGTCCGGAGACAGCAGGTCGTTGATGCCGACGAT
>DBVK01000176.1:1186-15476 GCA_002308135.1 Bacteroidales bacterium UBA1266 | reverse complement strand
CCAAAACCATTGATACCAACTTTAATTTTGTTCATTACAAAAAAGTTTATGTGATTGTTAATTGTTAATTTCCTTTATTTTATCGTTTGATGTCTGATGGATTCAGTACGTGAGAATGATGTTTTTTTCTTTGACCATCTTGCGGAGGTTGAGTATAGCGTAGCGCATCCTGCCCAAGGCAGTGTTGATGCTCACATCAGTGGCGCTGGCAATCTCCTTGAAACTCATGTCCTGATACAGCCGCATGGTAAGCACCTCCTTCTGTTCTTCCGGCAGCAGGGTGATCAGCGAGCGCAGGGAATCGTGAATCTGCTCCGTAATCATGTATTGTTCGACGGACATGGAAGGTTCCGAGAAGAATTCGAAGATATCGTTTTTGTTGTTGTTATCGACAAAGGCCATTTTCTGGCTTTTACGGAAGTAGTCGATAATCAGGTTGCGGGTGATGCGCATGATCCACTGGTTGAATTTCCCTTCTTCCCGATAGTTTCCGGCCCGCAAGGTGTGTATCACCTTGATGAAGGTGTCTTGAAAAAGATCTTCCGCCAGGTCTTTGTCATGCACAACCGTCAGGATATAGGAAAACACCTTCTGATGATAGCGGCTGATAAGTGTTTCCAGGGCTTCCTCCTCGCCCGCAATGTAGTAGGAAACTAACTGCTCATCATTCGCGCGACCGTATTTCGTGTTCGTCACCATAGTTTATCTATTATTGATGTATACAAATAAAAAGATAAAGATGTTCCGTTAGTTGTATCCTCCTACAAAAATGCCTGCAAAGTTACAAAAATAAGCCGTATCTTTTTACATTACCTCTAAATTAAATTTCTTCAATCGTGAACCGTTCCTCCAAATCCTGGATAAAGGCGATGCTTTGATGTATTTTATCGTACATGGTGGTGTCGTTTTCCACAAAAGGCACTTTTTCCCGGTACGTTTTGACAATGCCTTCAATGGCGTCGGAAGATTTCAGCGGTCTGCGGAATTCCAGCGCTTGTGCGGCATTGAACAGTTCGATGGCGAAAATCTTTTCCACGTTTCGGATGATGCGCAGGCATTTGGTGGCGGCGTTGGCCCCCATGCTGACGTGATCCTCCTGTCCTTGGGAGGAGGGGATGGAGTCGGTGGAGCAGGGGTTGGCGAAGTTCTTGTTCTGATTGACCAAGGCGGCTGCGGCATATTGCGGAATCATAAAGCCGGAGTTCAATCCCGGATTCTTCACGAGGAAGGAAGGCAGATTGCGTTTGGCGTCAATCAGCTGGTAAATGCGCCTTTCGGAAATGTTCCCCAGTTCCGCCATGGCAATGCCCAGAAAATCCATCACCACGGCAATGGGTTGTCCGTGGAAGTTGCCTGCGGAGATGATCAGATCCTCCTCCGGAAAGACCGTCGGATTGTCGGTCACTGCATTGATTTCGGTAGTGATGACCGATTTGATGTAGCGGATAGCGTCTTTGCTGGCGCCGTGCACTTGCGGCATGCAGCGNNCAGCGGAAGGAGTAGGGATCCTGCACGTGTTTTTTCTCTTGTTTCACAATGGCGGAACCGTCCAGCCATTGCAGTATGTTGGCTGCGGTTTCCTGTTGCCCCTTATGCGGGCGCACAGCGTGAATCAGCGGATGGAAGGGCTCGATACGGCCGTCGAAGGCATCCAGGGAAAGGCTGCCCAGAAAATCAGCCATCTGTGAAAGACGCTCGGCTTTCAGCAGGCAGTAGGTGGCATAGGAAGACATGAATTGGGTGCCGTTCAGCAGGGCAAGACCTTCTTTGGATTTCAGGGCAACGGGTTTCCATCCCATTTTCTCGTTGATTTCTTTGCCGCTGTAATAGGCGCCTTTGTATTTGACCTGCCCCATGCCGATAATCGGGAGGCAGAGGTGGGCCAGCGGCACCAGGTCACCGGAGGCGCCGAGGGATCCCTGTTCGTACACCACCGGATAAACGCCGTGGTTGTAGAAGTCCATAAGACGTTGCACCGTTTCCACCTGCACGCCGGAATTGCCGTACGAAAGGGACTGGACTTTCAACAGGAGCATCAGACGGACAATTTCTTCCGGCACTTCGTCTCCCATGCCGCAAGCGTGGGACATCATCAGGTTCTCCTGCAGTTTGCTCAAATCCTGTTCCGGTATGGACGTGTTGCAAAGCGATCCGAAACCGGTGGTCACCCCATAAACAGGCGCTTGCTGGTTTTTGATTTTGTCGTCTAAAAACTGGCGGCATTTTTTGATTTTTTCTTCGGCTTCCGGAGAAAGTTCCAAGGGGCGGTTTTCCACCAAGAGTCTGGCTACTTCCTTTAAAGACAGTTTTTTGCTTGATATTTGATGTGCTTTCATACTTTTTCGTTTTGCGTATGCAAAAATATGGGTTTATTGCATACAAATTTATCTTTTGAAGAAAAAAAGCGCCCTTCTCCGCTTCCCGGAAAAGCAATAAAAAAAAGCACGGAACCCAAGCCCCGTGCTTTGCATGAAGGAGACATCCCGTTTATTGGGCGTCTTCCTCTTTCTTCTTGGCAGCCTCGGCTTCCAAGTCGGCTTTCAGGTTGATGAGAGCGTCCAGGTCACCCAAGGTGGAGTGCTCGATTTTCTCATTCATTTTCTTGAGATACTGGGCGTCTTCCTTGGCTTTCTTTTCCTCCTCGCTGGCATTGCGCTCCTTGTCGGCGTCTTTCTTGTCCTGCCAGATGCGGCTGTGGGAGAGCACAATCTTTTTGTTCTCCTTGGAGAAGTCAATGACTTTGAATTCGGCTTTTTCACCCACTTTGATGGTGGTGCCGTCTTCACGCTGCAGCCCTTTGTTGAAAGCGAAGCCTTCCACGCCCTGCAGGCTGACCGTCACGCCCTTGTCGTGCTGTTCGGTCACGCTGCCTTCGTGAATGGAGCCAACGGTATAGATGGTTTCGAACACATCCCAAGGATTCTCTTCCAATTGTTTGTGGCCAAGGCTCAAACGACGGGCTTCCGGATCCATTTCCAAAACGACGACATCGATTTTCTCGCCGATTTTTGTGAATTCGGCCGGATGTTTGATTTTCTTGGACCAGGAAAGGTCGGAAATGTGAATCAGGCCGTCCACACCTTCCTCCAGTTCCACAAAAATACCGAAGTTGGTGAAATTGCGGACGGTAGCGGTGTGTTTGGAACCGACAGGATATTTCTCGTTGATGGATTTCCAAGGATCGGGGATGAGCTGCTTGATGCCCAGGGACATTTTGCGTTCTTCCCGGTCAAGGGTCAGAATGACAGCCTCGATGGAATCACCCACTTTCAGGAAATCATGAGCGGTGCGCAGGTGCTGCGACCAGGACATTTCAGAAACATGGATCAGACCTTCCACGCCCGGCAGAATTTCAACGAATGCGCCGTAGTCAGCGACCACGACCACTTTACCCGTCACTTTGTCGCCCACTTTCAGCTCAGCATCCAGCGAATCCCAAGGATGCGGAGTGAGTTGCTTCATACCCAAGGCGATACGTTTCTTCTCCTCGTCGAAGTCCAGAATAACCACATTGACTTTCTGGTCTAGTTTCAGGAGTTCTTCCGGATGGGAAATGCGTCCCCAGGACAGGTCGGTGATATGCACCAGGCCGTCTACACCGCCCAGGTCAATGAAAGCGCCATAGTTGGTGATGTTCTTGACGACACCTTCCAACACCTGGCCTTTTTCCAGACCGGCCATGATTTCGGCACGCTGGGCTTCCAGTTCCAGTTCGATGAGGGCTTTGTGGGAAACCACCACGTTCTTGAATTCCTGATTGATTTTAACAATCTTGAATTCCATGGTTTTGTCCACGAAAATGTCGTAGTCGCGGATGGGCTTGACATCAATCTGGGAGCCGGGAAGGAAGGCTTCGATGCCGAACACGTCGACGATAAGGCCGCCTTTGGTTTTTGATTTGATGTGGCCGGTAATGATTTCCTCTTTTTCAAAGGCTTCGTTGATGCGTTTCCAGGATTTCAGCAACAGGGCTTTCTTGTGGGAAAGCAGCAGTTGTCCGGTGGAGTCCTCCTGGCTTTCCACGTAAACTTCAATCGGATCGCCGATTTTGAAATTCGGATTGTAGCGGAGTTCGTTAATCGGAATGACACCATCGGATTTGAAGCCGATGTTCACCACGATTTCACGGGAAGTTTTGCCTACAATGGTGCCTTCCACCACGTCCTGCTCGACAATGGCGTTGAAGGTTTGGTTGTAAACCTCCTCCATTTTTTTCCGTTCCTCTTCACTGTAAGTGGAATGCACTTCGCCCAGGCTGTCCCAGTCAAAATTGGGGTCGTTGGGGATGATGGTGGTTTTTTCCACTACTTTTTCTTCTGGTTTGACAGCTTCAGCAGCTGTGTTCTCTAATTCTTCTGCCATACTTTTTTTAACGGCGTATAGTAACGCCTCTAATTCATTGTTAAACATAAGGTTATTTATATAAACTTCCGTTGAAGAGCCTTATTCAGCGGAAGCTGCAAAAGTACTAATTATTTGTATATGCGGCGGAGATTCTTTCCGCTATTTTCTGCATTTCCTCTTTGCCGATTTGCGGACGCTGTTTGCGGAAGTTCAGGTCGTTCTCCTCGTTCAAAGGCACCAGGTGAATGTGCGTGTGCGGCACTTCCAATCCGATGACGGCTACTCCGATGCGCAGGCAGGGGATGACTTTTTCCATGGCCTTGGCCACTTTTTTGGCGAAAACCATCATGTCGGCCAGCTCCTGGTCCCCCATGTCGAAAATATAGGAGGAATGCTTCTTGGGAACGACCAGGGTGTGTCCCTGAACCAGGGGGTTAATATCCAGAAATGCGAAAAAACGCTCGTCTTCAGCAATTTTATAGCAGGGGATCTCTCCTTTGATGATGCGTGTGAATATGGTTTCCATGGCCGTTATTTTCTGGTGATTTCCTCAATTCTGAATTTCATTTTGCCGGCCGGAATCTGAATCTCGACTTCCTCCCCTTTCGTGTGGCCCAGCAGGCCTTTGGCGATAGGCGAGGTGACCGAGATTTTCATCTCCTTCAGATTGGCTTCCGTTTCGGGCACAATGGTGTAGACAAATTCCTTCTGGTTGTTCAGGTTGGTGATTTTCACCGATGAGAACAGCAGCACTTTGGAATTGTCCAGGCTGTCTTCATCAATGATGCGGGCGTTGGCGACCAATGCCTGCAGTTTTTGGATGCGGACTTCCAACAGGCTTTGCTGTTCCTTTGCCGCATCGTATTCCGCGTTTTCCGAAAGGTCCCCTTTGTCGCGGGCTTCCGCAATGGCTTGCGCCACCTTCAGCCTTTCTGTGGTTTCCAATTGGTTAAGTTCTTCTTTCAGTGCATTTAAGCCTTCTTCTGTGTAATATTTGATTTCTCCCATACTATGTGTAATAAATAGTAGAGATACCAGGAAGTATCTCTACTATGAAGTTTATAACAAATGAACTATTATTAGCTATGCTATAGAATGATTCTTGCTCCGATGTGGTGACAGCCGCCCCATTTCACAGTGAAACGGTAGGCATAGTCAATAGCGACTTTGGAGTTGTTGGTTTTGCTCATAGGAATCAGGAAGGACGCGCCCAAGGAGGGACCGGAGTAGAGGGAAATGATGGTTTCCTCGTCCCACATGCCGGATTCTATGGTGTAGCCTCCCCTGGCCTGGAACATCTCTTTCCAACTGTATTCGACACCTAACAGGTATTGGTCGTTGGAATAGGCGTTGGAAACGAATGTGCCGGCCAATGTGATGCGGTGCTTGGCATCAGCGGCGTTTTCGGCTTCCTCATATCCGTTCAAGCTACCGATCAGGAAATCGTAGGAAAGACCCAGGCTCAGGTTGGCGGGCAGCTCGTAGGATGCGGAACGGTTCCCTAAGGTTTGGATATAGTTTCCGTTTTCGACCGTGCCGCGGATGTCCAATCCGTCCCCTTTGAAGCTCATGGGCATACCGATGTTTTTGATGGCTGCAGCCAGACGGAACTGTTCCTGACGGCCGGTGATGTATTGGATACCGGCATCCAAAGCGAATCCGATGGCACTGGTGTTGTAGGAGCCTTCGTTCACCAAACGTCCGGTGACACCTGCTTTAATAGCGTCGGAGAAGGATTTCGCATACGAAAAGCCCAGGTTCATAATGGAGGGGGAATAGGTTCCCAATCCACCGTCAGGCTGGTCTTCTGTGGTCATTTGAATGTCTCCGAAGTTCATCATCATGATGCTGACTCCCAAAACACCCCGTCCTTCGCCCAGGGATTGTCCGATTCCCATCGCATTGATGCCGATTCCCGTTCCGGAGAAATAGATGGAATGGGTGTAGCCCAATTGCGTTTTTTCTACAAAGGAAAGACCGGCGACATTGGAATACATGGCTTCAATGCCTTTGATATTGGCCAAACCTGCGCTTCCCCATCCGTTGCTTCCGGCCCACGGATTGATCAGAAGTTGTCCGGCTGCGGACTGTCCGTTCCTGTCCTTGTTTCCGGCGTAGGCAGTGCAGGCGATGGCTGTCAGTAGTGTGGAAATGGCTATGGTTAATAATGATTTACCTATATTTTTCATCGCTATATTTTTTTTATATACGTTCTAAAGATTAACTAAAAAGCATTAACATCGGTAGGACGTTGAATACCATACCATTTCAATGTTTTGATTTCACCTGTGCTGTTGTCCGTGATATGAATCAGGTACACACCGCCGGCAATAGGAATGTTGGCTGAATTCTTCAGATCCCAATCCACATAGGTGTCGGTGTTGTCCTTCTTGAAGGTGCGGATCAGTGTACCGTTCAAGGTGTAGATTTTGATGATGCAGCTCTTGGGCAGGTTGGTGAATTTCACACAATTGTCCAATTGGCCGGTTTCATAGGCGGATCTGGCGTAATAGGGGTTCGGCACCACATTGACCTTGTCCATGGCGGAAACGGCAACGCTTTCCACGCCGATTTGTGTGGCGAGGCCTTTCGTGGAGAATTGGTACAGCGGCAGGTCGTTGTTCACCGGATTGCTCACACCGTTCGGTAATACCGTGGAGGAGTAACGCTGGTAAGGACGGGAAACCCTCAGCTTGATGGTCACATCGTTGCTCAGCCAGTTGGCGGTGTCGGTGGCCAGAGGAATGGTTGCCCACATGATGTTCATGTAAGTGAACGCCTGCTCACGCTCCTTGTCGGCGGAGGAAGACCTGCGTTCTGCCGTGTAAAGCATGTTAAAGGCCCAGGCTCCTTCATCGTAAGCCGGCGAGATGAAATTCCTCGTCAATTTCATAACGGAGGTTTGTCCGCTGTTGCTATAATGGATGTCCTGGTGTCCGAACACGTAGAGGTAATGTTTTCCACCCATGACGTATTCACCGTTGCTGTAGTATTGCGTGGTGGGGTTGAACAGCATGTCAGCACCGTTGTGCTTGACCAGCCAGGAGTCTTCGGCGAACATCACGTTCAGGCGTTCTCCGGTTTCCACATTGATGACGTATCCGGGGAACCAGCCCATACCCATGGTGTCTCTCCGGTCGCTGCGCATGCAGGCTTCCGCCTTGTTGCATCGCGGATCGTTGTAAGGTATGCCGGCTTTGTCCACGGAATAGGATTTGCGCAGGAAATGACGGTTGGCTTGTCCGACGGTCAGCACCTTGTCACCGCAGGCTTCCACCACAGGGCAGCGGCTCCATTTGGATTTGTCCGGTGTCAGCACCACGTTGACACTGTACAAACGGGTCATGCTGACGGTATACGAAGCGTCAAACATGGGCGGAACGTATTCTGTTTTGCCTGTGAAAGAGGGGTCTTCAATTTCAGCATAACCGTATTGGGGGCCGTCATCGTATTTGTTGGTCAATGCGTAGGGGGCCCAGGTGCCGCCTATCATTTTTTCAAAGCTTTCCTTGCCGTCCAGGAAGCAATAGAAATCCTTGACGCCTTCCGGTGTCATGATGACGGAATAGCTGGCCCTGTCCAGAGCATAGTGGGCGTCTTCTTTACGGGCATTGGTCTGATCCCAGGAATACCCGTCGGCATTACGCATGAAATAGTCACCGTCTTTGGTGGATCCGGAACGTATCCAGTTCATGGGGGAAGTTCCGTCCACATCCGGCACACCGGTGAACCAGGTCTTTGTCGAATCGGCAAAAGAGATGCTGGCTTTTAAGAAGTTTACGGTGGAGTAGATGTTCTGGTTGATGGCGATATCGCTGCGCAGCACGTCTTCGTCCAACAATTCGTATTTGTTGTTGAAGATGGTTACGGAAAGACCCATCATGTCTCCTTTTACGTCTCCTTTTTTCTTGCTGACCAGAATCTGTTCGTTATTGACGCAAATGCTGGTTTCGGATTCAATGGTGTCAAAGCCATCTTCTGTGCTGTATATGATTCTCCAACGGGTGCTGTCGCTCACTTCGGTGCTGTTGTCCTTGTTGTAGAATTGCACGGTATAGTCATGGGCGGCCAGTTGCAGCGGGTCAATCACTTTGACGCTGATGGGGCCTGCATTGACTTCATATTCCAGCGTGTCGGCTTTCCAAGGCGAACCGGACATGATTTTGTCAATCGTTTTCTTGCTCAGTTCAAGCGCGTTTCCGCCGTTTCCTTCGCCCTCAAGGCGCGTAATGGCGGGTTGGGTGCCATAGGTGGCGTTGATAATGGTTCCGTTTTCCTCTATGTCGGTCTTATGGGGAATCACGGTGTATGTTTTGATGTTCTTGTTACCGGCAAGGTAGGCGAGTTTCTGTCCGTACAGGCAGGGGGCGTCTTCGTCGGTGGAGTAGGTGGCGTAGTCGTTGTGCGCATAGGCAATCGCCATGAAGTAGTATTTCTTGTAGTTGATCATCGTCTTGATGTTGCTGGTGCTGAAAGCATCCTCGGTCAGGGTGAAGGTGTGTTTGATGCCGGTATTGCTTCCGTCCACTTTCTCCTTGGCCACATCAGCTCCGATGGTGGCGTCGTATTCGTAGTTCAGGATTTTGCTTACGCCGTTCTTTTTGTCGCATTGGAACACCAGAATGGCTTTGGAGGGGTCGTTCAGGTCTTCAGCCGTTACGCTCTCGTTGGCCAATTGGTAAATCTGGTAGCCTTCAAAACGGTAGAAGCGGTCGAAATAGGTGGTGTCGCGAACCGCTTTGGTGACTTGGATAACGGTGTCCACATACACAACGCTGTCTTGGTTGGTGATATCTTTATACACATGTTTCACAGCAGTGTGCAAGGTATCGTCCTCATAGGTGGTGGTGATATGGAAGGCAGGCAGGGAATGGTCTTCTTCCATATAGTCTTCCGGAGTGTTGGTGTAGTTGTTGGAGCCTTGTAGGTTGGTGATGTAGCAGATGGCGGATTGGTCCATTTCCTGGAACACCAGATCCGGAGCATCCGGTCCGTCAATAACCTTGAAGCAGCTTTCAAACAGGTTCTGGCACTTGTCGTCCACGATTTTCAGCAGCTCGACAGAAGCCCAGGCGCTGCCGCTGGTGGCCCTTGCCCAGGGAATACCCACGGTAATGTAGTTGATGGCGCCTTTCTTCAAGGTGAAAGGTCCGGCAGACTGCATGAAACGACGGTCTGCGGGAGCGTTGCCGCTGGATTCTTCTGTCCACAGCTCGTTGGGAACCACACCGTTGGTGCCCCAGTTACAGGGATCGGAGTTGCCAGGGAACATAAAGTCGCATTCCGGACCGTTGGTTTTGTTCTTGTGTCCGGTGGATCCGTAACGCATTTTGGAATTGTCTTTCCAGATGCCTTTCAGCATGTTGTAGTATTGCCATGCGATGCTCGGGTCGCCGGTGACGCTGTTGTCGTTGTTGTGGTAGACGAAGCGGCGCATGCCGAAACGTTCGTTGTCCACGATGCCGTCACCGAAGTTCACGCCGTTGATGGCTTCCGCTCTTACAATCACCTGACGGGTCACCATGTCACCTTCACCGGTGGAATCCCAAGTGAACTGACGGAATTTGCCGTTTTGGGTAACGATTTCACAGCTTCCTTTCATGGAGGGGCCGTAGATACCGTCTCCGTTGAAGGAGGGGTTGTCGTATCCGTCCGGATCCAAATAAGGGCCTTGGAAGAAGTCCACACCGACAGCGGGAGGATTGGCTCCGTAGTGGGTCTGCAGACCGGTTCCGTCCACATTGGTTCCGTTGTAGCAATAGCCCAAACCTCTTTCCACATCGCAACCGACATAGTCATCCTTCTGGTAGCCGAGGTCGGCGTCCACCCACTGGCTGAAATAGGTTTCTGTCAATTCGTAGGAGGAACGGTTGATGATTTCATAGGAGTAGAAGGTCATGTTGTTCAGCTCGTCGTTGGTCGTGAAGGCGAAAGCCTGGCCGCGGATTTCCAAGCCGATGGGCGAACCTTTGGATTCGGTGTGGGAGGCTCCCTTGTCGTTGAAGACCCACCACAACGTCTGGTCACCTTTCAGCACCTGGTCGGCCATGATACCGCCGGTGGATATGTTGTTGGCTTCCTCATAGGTTTTGGGGAGTTCCCCTCTTGCCGCCTTGGCGCGGTTTTCATCCGTCCAGGGGCATAAGTCGTTATCAAAGTCATAGTAGGGGTATTCACCTTTTTCGGGCTGGTACTCGCCGTCACCGTTCAGGTCGTAGAAAGGGGCCAGGAATTGGCTGGGGCCGTTCAGGTCTCCGGTGTAGTTATAGGGATGGGCGGGCCAGTTTTTGATGGCTTCAGGCATGGTATAGTCCGCATCATCCCAGTGGTCACGGTGGTATTTGGCCATGGCTTTGGTCATTTCAAAATGCCTGTCGTAATAGCTGCAGACAGCCTGGTCAATGTCGGCGGTTTTCAGGTTCAGCGGGCCGGGATAGAAGTCGTCACCCACTTGGCGGAACCGAATGGCAGCCAATTTCAATTGTCCGGTGATGTCCAGACCTCCAATCCACAAAGCAGCGGCAAACATGGAGCTGGCGTTTCCGGATTTGGGGACCACGTATTTGGCGATTTCCTTGAACCACATGGATCCGCTGGTTTCAATGTATGCGCGGACATTGTTGATGTTCAATTCGCTGGAGCTTGAAGCAGGCAGGCAGGTGGCTGCTTTTTGGGACACTTTCGCTGTCGCTTTCCGGACAGGATCGCCCACGAATCTCTCGGCATGCGCCAGAGAAACGGTAAACACGGCTATGAAAGCAACGGCTACGATTCTTTGTATCTTTTTCATGGTATTTGATTTTATGCTATTCATATATTTTCCTGTGGATTAGAAATTAAACATAGCGCCTAAAGTGATCACACGGGCCGAGCCCAAGCGTCCGGCAGTCATGGTATAGGTGTAATAGTCAATGTAGGATTGCGGGCTCACCTGAGAGGAAATGTAGGCTTGGAATTCGTCAGCGGTCAGGAATCCGTCGTCAGAGGCGTTTCCGGTATAGCGGTAAACGCTGGTGATGTTGCTGAAGTTAAAGATATTGTTGATATCCAGATAAGCCTGCAGGGATCCCATTTTCTGACCTCTCTTGTCATCGCTGTCTTTCAGTTTAAGCAGCCAGTATTTGTAGATTTTCACATTGCAGCTGTATTGCCAAGGCATACGGGAACCGTAGGGGGAGCCGACCAGCTGGTAGGCGCCTTGTCCGGTAAGGGAGGCGATGGTGCTGGAACGGGTGTAGGGAAGACCGGAACCGGCTTTGGCCGTAATGTTCACACCGGCGTTCTCTAACGGGTAGACCTCTTTGCCTTTAATCACCTTTTTGGGGCCTTCGGAACGGCCATTGGAAAGGTTGATGTTGGCGTTCAACACATGGCGCTGGTCATAGGCCAAAGTGGTAAGGGTTCTCAGGTTGGGTTGTCCGGAAGCGATCATGGTTGCTGCGGAAGTGGAGGTGGAACCGGTTCCTTTGGCGAATTGCAGGGTGTAGTTCGTCGTGAAGCTGACGTGTTTGGCCTTACGCATTTCCAGTCCGATGGTGAAGCCCTGGGTGGTGCCGAAGTCAATATTGGTATAAGAATAATAGGTGGAAGGGTAGGCTTCCGTATAACGGTACACCTGCACCTGATCCCTCTTTTCGCTATAGTAGGCGGAAATGTTCAAAGCCATGTTGTCAGCCAGCTGCTGGCGGAAACCGACTTCGTAGTCGATGCTCTTTTCGGGTTTGAGACCGGTGTTGCTGCAATAGCTGTTGCCTTTGGCATAGTCTTCGAAGAACAGGTAGTAAACCGGACTAATGCGGCTGTTCTGGCGTTTGGTCATGACATTGTAGTGGGCATAGAAAACCGATTGGTCAGACACGGCGAAGGAGAAGGACAAACGCGGTGCGATGGAGATACCGCCGTTTTCCAGTGTCGGGGTGTAGTCCTGGAAGGCTTTGTAGCTGACCTTGGTCTGGTCGGATGCGCCCGGCATTTCTTTCAAGTAAGGCGTCAGGTTGGAAGTTGCGGCTGCTTTGGCCAGGTCGGTCGGGTCGGTCACCTCATTGCCTTGCGGGTCATACCATGTCGTTCCGTTACGGTAGGCGGTCACTTCCAGTTCCGCTGCGGTCGGGTCTTGCACGTAAACCGTGTAGTCGTCACCGATGCTGCTGGGGATTTTGTAGTCCTTGTCGCTGAACGTGACGTTCATTTGGTTCATTTCTTTGGCGGTGTAGGCTTCCCTGTACAGGTACATATCCTTCACCACAGGCTGGTTGGCGTCGTTCACGTCCAAACGGACACCCACATTGAAGAACAGGTTTTTGATGGCGAAGTGGTCTTGGATATAACCGGCCATGTAAATGGGCTTGTAGGCGCCGATGGAGGTGAAGTCACGCTGTCCGTCCTCCCCGTTGAACCATTTCTGCATGTCATCCATGGTGATGGCTTTGTTGTTCGGGCGTTTGCCCGTATAGTCGTAACCATAGTAGGAAACGTAGGCATTGCCGTTGTTCAGCAGCTCTTCAGCGGAGAACATGTCCAGGGAGTAGGTGGAGGGGTCGTAACGGTCAATGTCTATCCATTCGTCTTCGGCAGCGCCCAGTTTCTCACGCAGGTTTTTGTCGAACACTTTCTGGCCTTCCTTGTTCACGAGGCGTTTGTAATTGATGGTATCGGTGAAAACAATACCGCTTTCGTCGGTTGTATAGGTTCCGTAGGCGGAGCTTTCATCCAGCTCAAGAATGTGGTAGTTCGCCAAATCCCGCATCAAGGTCCACAATCCTCTCGGGGAGACCGAATAACTGTGGCTCATGGACTGGTAGTATTGGAATCCCATTTCAATGCCGTGGTCTTTGAGGTCGAAAGACAGGCTGGCGTTGAAGTCCAGCACATCGGAACGGGATTTTCCGAATCCGTTGGAGGCCACACCGGGAGCGGAGAACAAGCCGTAGGCTCCGCTGGGGGCTTCACCGTTCAGCAGACCGCCGAAGGATTGGATGTAGTTGTTGTATTGTATGGCGGATCCGAAATGGTCAAACACATTCTGGGTGTAACGGGCCAGATCCGGATTCTTGTCGCCTGCGATAAAGGTGTCGATCAAATAGGCGAAAGAAGACAGTTTGTAGATGTTGGAATACCAGCGTCCGTTCAAAGAGTCGCTGCCCAATTCGTAGTAAGGCGTGGCGGTGTGTTTGAGCTGACCGATGTATCCATAGTCAAAGAGGTTGTCTTTGTGTGTTTTGCTATAGGACTTGCCTTCCCCGTGCTCATAGCTGAATTGGATACGGTAGAAAGCGTTTTGGAAGATGGAGTTGGTGTCGGGACGGAAACGCTGGGTCAGACGAACCATGGCGGCACCGGTCCAGCTTTCGGAGAAACCGTTGTTTTCGGTGTTGTACAAAGAGTTGGAGAAGGAATAGGACTGTCCGGCGCTGTAGCTTAATTTACCGGTGGCAATCACGTCGATGTAGCTGGTGCGGATGTCCAGTTTCCCGAACAGGCTTCCGCCGTAGGAAGTGGCGTCACTTAAGCGTTTCTTGCTCTTTCCCCATTGGTCTTTGGTAATATATAATGTGTTTTGGTAGACGGTACCGTCGTCTTCAATCCTCAGAGGGTTGGCCTTCAGCTCGTCAATCAGCGACTGGGGAGCCTCGTAGTAACCGCCTTTGGCGGAGGTGCTTCCCGGATTGTAGCTGGCGCTTCCGCTCAAGAAGAAACCGGCGGAGGTCAGTTTGCTTTTCCGTTTGCCGCTGGCCATGGCCTCACCGGATTTCTTTTCCAGGCCTTTCAGCATGGGACCGGTCAGGGAGAACTGCATACCGCCCGTATAATAGCCGTTGATGTAGTCATACAAATCCAGGCTTCCACCGAAGCGGCGGGCAGCACCCTTGGTCTCGATTTCCACGAAGGCCGCACCGTCACCGTATTTGGCGGGGATACCTCCGGAAATCATGTTCATGCTGGCCAC
>DBVK01000176.1:0-1152 GCA_002308135.1 Bacteroidales bacterium UBA1266 | reverse complement strand
GACAAGCTGGCCGGTACGGTTACCACGGATACTGGTTCCGCCCGAGCTCTGCGTCAGGCCGCTCATGGTGTTCAATGCGCTGGAAACGGATTTTCCGGACATGTTTTCCATATCCTGTGCGGTCATGGACTGTTGTGAAGTGGACTGGTCTTTTTCAAAAATCGGTCTTTCGGATTTGACCACTATCGTTTTCAGGTTTTTGCCACCGCAGTTGATTTGCACATCCTGGAATTTGACGATGCTTCCTCTGAATTCAATGCCTTCGACTTCAAAGCGGGAGCAACCACTATAGGTGACCACCAGATCCAGTTTCCCGGAAGGTACGGGTTTCAGGGTGTAGTTGCCGTTTTCATCCGTACTGGTGCCGAGAATCATGGCGTCCTCCTGCATAAGACGGACGTTGGCAAACTCGACGGGCTTGCCGTCCTGATTTGTAACCTTCCCTTTCAAGGTAGCGTTTTGGGCGAAAGTATATCCTGTAACCAGTAGCATCAACCCAAAGGCAAAAAATACTTTTTTGTACATTTTATAAATAGTTTTGTTTGTTACCTTACATTCAATTATAATTCTATCCATATATACCTGCCTAACCTCCCGATTTGGCAGTTTTTTTCCTTTTCTTTGAAAAAACACCGTTTCTTTCGTCCCCCAAAAACTGCTGTTTTGGGAATCCTTCACTGCCTTTCCCTTTTCGTTCCGCCCTGGGTCGGATTACACCGTACACCAAAACACAAAACCATGAAACTCAAGACAATGAGTTCGGAAATGGTCTTTTTTCATCAAAACAAAATCGCAGTCTGTCCATACCTTCTTTTTCAGAACGGGACATAACCCGGACGAAAAATTTTTTTGGGACTGCGGTAGCGCAAAAATACAAATTTTCCAAAAGCGAATAACAAAATTCATGAAAAAAACGTAAGGAGGGAACAAAAGGGACTTTAAAATCCCCCCCTTCTATAGCCTCTGAAAAATCCAGAGGAAAAGCTCTTGCGTCCATTATGTTTTATTCTGCCATCTTTTGTTTTAAGTGTCAATCACATAGCATAGCTATGCCCATTCCACAAAAAAGACAGAATCTTACTGGAAAAAATCAAAACTGTTCGCAAAATGAATAGCAGAGGCCCCTAAAAGACCGAAAGGGGGTCAGGGTGA
>DBVK01000179.1:350-3950 GCA_002308135.1 Bacteroidales bacterium UBA1266 | reverse complement strand
GCCGATCATGCCGGTGGCGCCGCCCAGCAGTACGATGGGACGGTGTCCGCACGCCTGCAGGTGCTTCAGCATCATCACGCTCACCATGTGGCCGATGTGCAGGGAGTCGGCGGTCGGGTCAATGCCGACGTAGGCCGTGGTCATCTCTTTCTGCAGCTGTTCCGCAGTGCCGGGCATCATGTCGTGGATCATGCCCCTCCATTTCAGTTCTTCTGTAAAGTTGGTCATCGGTTTGTCAAATGGTCATGATTTCCTTTTCTTTGAAAGTGTAGAACTGGTCCACCTTGGCGATGAAATCGTCCGTGACTTTCTGTATGGATGTTTCCGCTTTCTTGGCTTCGTCCTCGGGAACGCCTTCGTCTTTCAGTTTCTTGACTTCGTCGTTGGCTTTTCTCCGGATGTTGCGTATGCTGATTTTCGCCTGTTCGCTTTCTTGCTTCACTTTTTTAACCAGCTCTTTACGGCGGTCTTCCGTCAATGCCGGCACGATAACACGCACCACTTCGCCGTTGTTCTGGGGGTTGAAGCCTAAATTGGCGGAGAGTATGGCTTTTTCAATGGGGACAATCATGTTTTTTTCCCATGGTTGGACAATGATCTGCTTGGGATCCGGGGTGCTCAGGCTGGCAATCTGGGCAAGGGGGGTCAGCGTGCCGTAGTAATCGACCCTGACGGAGTCCAGCATTTTGACATTGGCTTTTCCCGCACGGATTTTATCCAGTTCTTTCTCTAAAAATTGGAAGGCGTTCTGCATGTCTTCCTTCATGCTTTCTATGCACAGCTTGATTTCTTCTGACATAATACGTTCTCCTTAATTTTAATTGGTTTGATGATTGTTTTCGATGTTTTCTTTCAGTTTGTCCATTTTTTCCCGGAGCTGTTTCTCTTTTTTCTTCAGGCGGGCCACTTCCTTTTCAATGGCGCTTTTGTTCCAGCGTATGGCGAACATGAAGTGCGCGAGCACAATCAGGCCCCAGAACAGGGTGATGGCCCAGCAGAGCCTCAGGAACACGGAGCTTTCGCCCGTTTGGTCGGATTTGAACAGAAAGAACCAAAGAAGCCAGAAAAAGGCTATGGCAATCAGGTAAATGAAAAAGTGAATGTGGAAATTCACCCGTTTTTTCGCCCTTTTCTCCAAATGAGCCTGGCTTTCTTCCGGTAGGGATGTGATTTCTTCTTCCATATCAGTTGTGAATGATTGTTCCTGTTTTTTCGCCCTGCATCAGCCGGAGCAGGTTGTCTTTGCGGTTGATGTCGAACACCACGATGGGCATGTCGTTCTCCCGGCAGAGGGTGAAGGCGGTCAGGTCCATGATGTGGAGTCCTTTCTCGTAGGCCTCGTTGAAGGTCAGGCTGTCATACTTTGTGGCATCCGGGTGCTTTTCAGGGTCTTTGGTGTACACCCCGTCCACACGGGTGCCTTTCAGCAGCAGGTCGGCCTTGATTTCCACGGCACGTAAAGCCCCGCAGCTGTCGGTGGTGAAGAAGGGGTTGCCCGTGCCGGCGCCCATCACCACAATGTGGCCTTCTTCAAGCAGACGGATGGCCTTGGCACTGCTCATCGTGTCGGCGATGCGGTCGATGTAAAGNNGAAGAAGGGGTTGCCCGTGCCGGCGCTCATGATGACCACGTGCCCCTGTTCGAGGTATTGGATGGCGCGACGGCTGCTCATGCGTTCGCAGACCGGATCGATGGCCAGGCCGGAGAGCACGGTCGCCCGAATGCCCATGGCTTCCAGCTCGCCTTGCAGCGCCATGCTGTTGATGACCGTGGCCAGCATGCCCATGTAGTCCCCCTGTATGCGGTCAAATCCCCTGTCCGCGCCTTGTAAGCCTCTGAAGATGTTGCCTCCTCCTATGACCACGCCGATTTGCATCCCGAGGTCATGAACTTTCCGGATTTCTTCAGCGTAATAGTGCAGCTGTTCGGGAAGAATGCCGTAATGCTGGCTTCCCGCAAGGGATTCCCCGCTTATCTTAAGTAGGATTCGTTTGTAGCTCATAGTTCAGATATCAATCTACAAAAGTAAAAAAAAAACCAACATCATTTGGGAAACGCAAGTATTTTTCTCGAAAAATGACAGGAAAAGTGCGGTCGCGCATGCGCTTGCCGCCGTTCGGCGCCCGGGGTGAAAATAATGTGCGCAAGGACGTTTTTTGTGTGGGAAAAAGTGCTATCTTTGCACCTTAAATCGCAATAAAAGCATGGAGAACAAACATGAGCTGCCGTTGATTCTTGTCACCAATGACGATGGTGTGGACGCCTTGGGTATCAAGGTGCTGTCGTCCGTTGCCAGGCATTTTGGCAAGGTGGTGATGGTGGCTCCGGCGCGTTCGCAGTCGGGGAAAAGCCATGCCATCACCTTTTCCAGCCCTTTGCGTTACCGCATGCTGAAGGAATCCCCGGAAATGGATGTGTATAAAGTTTACGGCACGCCGGTGGACGCCTTTAAGATAGCGGATTGTGAAATCCTCCAGGGGCGAAAGCCCGATTTGCTGCTTTCCGGCATCAACCACGGCGCCAACACATCGGCCAGCCTTATTTATTCGGGCACCATGGCCACGGTCATAGAAGGCTGCATCAATGGCATACCGTCCATAGGCTTTTCTTTGATCGACAACGGGCTGGCTCCGGATTTCGAGGCGAGCAGGATGTATGTGTATTCCATCATTTACCAGGTCCTGAAGCATCGTATGCCTTCCGATGTCTGTCTGAATGTGAATATCCCGGCCATCCCCAAAGAGCAGATAGCCGGCATCCGCATCACGCGTCAGGCCATGAACCGCTGGCATGAGGAGCTGGAGCGGCGCCTGGATCCGCAAGGCCACCCCTATTTCTGGCTGACAGGCCATTTGGGGGAGGAGGACAAAGGCGAGGATACGGACGAATGGGCGGTGAAACATGATTTTATCTCCATACAGCCGGTGCAGGTCGACATGACGGCCTACCGCTATATGGAAACTTTGAAAACCTGGAATTTTTAGCCTATGGAAAAGTTGAAAACGGATCAAATGTGGTTGGGTGTCGTATTGGGGGTGCTGCTGCCGGCTGTGGTCTTTGGCCTGCTCTATCTGGTTTCCCGCACCTGCGCTCCGGCGGGCAAGGCGCTGCTCATTCCGGTGTCCACGGTGCTGCTGGTGGCGATTTTCACCAACCTGTTCACCATGCGGTACTATCTGGTGAAGCTGAAATACGACCGTACGGGCAGGGGGATCCTGCTGGTCACCTTTCTGCTGGCCATAGCCTATTTTCTCCTGTTTGACAAATTTTGATGGGGAAAAGGGCTTTGCTCTATGAAAAATGAGTACTTTTGCGGGTTCGTAGGGAACTAGCATGCCAAGAACCATAAAATGAAATATAATTAACTAAAATTCAAAAAAATATGATTAAAGGAGCAATTGTAATTGATACGGAAAGATGCAAGGGCTGCGCCGTTTGTACGGAAGCGTGTCCCAAGCAGGTGATTTCCATATCGAAAAAAGTGAATGGCAAGGGCTACAATTATGCCGAGGCCGTGAAAGAGGATGACTGCATCGGATGCGCAAGCTGCGCTGTGGTTTGTCCGGATGGTGTGATATCCGTCTATAAAGTCAAGTTATA
>DBVK01000179.1:0-269 GCA_002308135.1 Bacteroidales bacterium UBA1266 | reverse complement strand
ATCACGCCGCAGTCGGAAGTAATGGAAACGTTGATGGCCGAGAAGCCTTGGGAGACCACGGGTATGACCGTGCTCCAGGCGGAAAGTGAAATGGCCTCCATCAATATGGTGTACGGTGGCGCCGCTACCGGCAAAAAAGTGGCCACATCCTCGTCCTCGCCGGGTATCAGCCTGATGCAGGAAGGATTGACCTATCTGGCGGGAGCCGAAATCCCCTGCCTGATTGTCAATGTGATGCGCGGAGGTCCCGGTCTGGGAACCATCCAACC
>DBVK01000162.1:1757-2969 GCA_002308135.1 Bacteroidales bacterium UBA1266 | reverse complement strand
GCGCCGGTGTGAACGCGGGCATGAGCATTGACACCTTCGCCCCAAGGCTTTCCTTCTTCTGGGGTGTGGGCATGAACCATTTTATGGAAATCGCAAAAATGCGGGCAGCCCGTATGCTTTGGGCCAAGATTGTAAACCAATTCAACCCGCAGAATCCCAAATCGCTGGCTTTGCGCACCCACAGCCAGACCTCCGGGTGGTCACTGACGGAGCAGGATCCGTTCAACAACGTCACCCGCACCTGCATCGAGGCCATGGGCGCCGCTCTGGGTCACACCCAGTCCCTGCACACCAACGCTTTGGACGAAGCCATCGCGCTTCCGACCGATTTTTCGGCGCGTATCGCCCGAAACACCCAAATCTACCTGCAGGAGGAAACCAACATCTGCAAAGTGGTCGACCCCTGGGCAGGCTCCTACTACGTGGAAAGCCTGACGCACGAAATCGCCCACAAAGCATGGGCGCTTATAGAGGAAGTGGAGAAACTGGGCGGCATGGCCAAAGCCATAGAAACCGGCATCCCCAAGATGCGTATCGAGGAAGCCGCCGCCCGCAAGCAGGCAAAAATCGACTCCGGTGAAGACACCATCGTGGGTATCAACCGCTACCGTCTGGATCACGAGGATCCCATTGAGACCCTGGAAGTGGACAACACCATGGTGCGCGAAGCCCAGATCAGACGCTTGGCCGAACTCCGCGCCAACCGCGACGCGCAAGCGGTGCAGCAAGCCCTGGACGCCATTACCGAATGCGCGAAGACCGGCAAGGGCAACCTGCTGGAACTCTCCGTGGACGCCGCCCGCAAGCGTGCCTCCTTAGGTGAGATTTCCATGGCCATGGAAAAAGTCTTTGGCCGTTACAAAGCAAAAATCAATTTAATTTCAGGCGTGTACAGCTCAGAAACCAAAAACAACGAAAATTTCCGCAAAGCGGTTGCCTTAGCGGACGAATTCGCCGCCAAAGAGGGACGCCGTCCCCGCATCATGGTGGCCAAAATGGGTCAGGACGGCCACGACCGTGGAGCCAAAGTGGTCTCCACCGGTTATGCGGACATCGGGTTTGACGTGGACATGGGTCCGCTCTTCCAGACGCCAGCCGAAGCCGCCAAGCAAGCCGTGGAAAACGACGTGCATATTATCGGTGTTTCCTCCCTGGCTGCCGGACACAAGACCTTGGTACCGCAAGTCATTGCCGAACTGAAAAAACTGGGCA
>DBVK01000162.1:0-1699 GCA_002308135.1 Bacteroidales bacterium UBA1266 | reverse complement strand
CCGCAGCCATTTTCGGACCGGGCACCGTCATCAGCGATTCCGCCATCATCATGCTTAACCTGCTTTTGGGCAAGTAGGCATGAACCGGATTTGCCAATTGCTTCACAGCCTTTCTCCGACAAGGACAAAGGCTTTTTAATTGTATTAATTTAGTGTATACCATGTCAGCAAGTGTTTCCCAAACCGCCGGTAAAATCACGACGCATGTGCTGCAGCGCATGAAAAACAACCACGAGAAGATTGCCATGCTCACCGCCTACGATTACTCCATGGCCGCCCTGCTAGGCCAGGCCGGCATTGAAGTAATTTTAGTCGGGGATTCCGCCGCCAACGTCATGGCGGGCTATAAGACAACGCTCCCCATCACCCTGGACCAGATGATATACCACGCCTCCTCTGTGGTCAAAGCCGTGGAAAAGCCCTTGGTGGTGGTGGATTTGCCTTTCGGAAGCTACCAGGGAAATTCCAAGGAAGCCCTGCATACCGCCATACGCATTATGAAGGAATCGGGGGCGGACGCGGTCAAACTGGAGGGCGGACGCGAAGTGGTGGAAAGCATTGACCGCATCCTGACCGCCGGCATTCCGGTGATGGGGCACCTTGGCCTGACCCCGCAATCCATCAACAAATTCGGGACCTATGTGGTGCGCGCCCAGGAGGACGAGGAGGCGGAACGCCTGAAGGAAGATGCCATGCTGCTGGAAAAGACCGGCTGTTTTGCCATTGTTTTGGAGAAGATTCCGGCCGTATTGGCCGCTGAAGTAACGCATTCCCTGCGCATTCCGACCATCGGTATTGGCGCCGGCCACGAAACAGACGGACAGGTGCTGGTGCTACACGACATGCTAGGCATCACCCAAGAGTTCTCACCGCGCTACCTGCGCCGCTATCACAACCTGAGCGAGGAAATCACCCGGGCGGTGCAGCGTTACATTGAGGATGTGAAATCCATACGCTTTCCCGACGACAAGGAACAATACTGATAAAGAACGGATCCTTCCTCCCATCCTTGCAGACGCTAAATTTTTATCCCTCCGCATAAAAACCGCATCAGATTTTTATGGAAATTTGCACTTTTGCATAAATCTGTTTCAATGGATAGAAAATATACTGAATACAAGAATCTTAACCTAGTAGAAACCGCCAGTGAGGTCTTGAACTACTGGCAGGAGTGCCACACCTTTCAGGAGAGTCTGCGGCTGCGTGAGCACGCCACACCTTTCATTTTTTACGAAGGCCCCCCTTCCGCCAACGGAAAACCGGGCATTCACCACATGATGGCGCGTACCATCAAGGACATTTTCTGCCGTTACAAAACACAAAAGGGTTTTTATGTGGAGCGCAAGGCGGGCTGGGACACCCACGGGCTTCCCGTAGAATTGGGCGTGGAAAAGAACCTGGGCATAACCAAGGAAGACATCGGCAAGAAGATTTCCGTGGATGAATATAACCAGGCATGCCGACAGGAAGTAATGAAATACAAAGACTTGTGGGATGAGCTGACGGTAAAAATGGGCTATTGGGTGGATTTGGACAACCCCTACATCACCTTTGAAAACGATTATATAGAGACCCTTTGGCACCTGCTTTCGGAAATCTACAAGAAAGGCCTGCTGTACAAAGGCTATACCATACAGCCTTATTCCCCGGCCGCCGGCACCGGTTTGAGCTCGCATGAACTGAACATGCCCGGCTGCTA
>DBVK01000039.1:2300-3821 GCA_002308135.1 Bacteroidales bacterium UBA1266 | reverse complement strand
GCGGTCTGCAAAATCAACATCGACTCCGACGGGCGTTTGGCCATGACGGCAGCTATCCGCAAAGTGATGGCGGAGAAACCGGGAGAGTTCGATCCCCGCAAATACCTCGGCCCGGCCAGGGACAAACTGAAGGCGTTGTATATCCATAAGATCATCAACGTTTTGGGTAGTGCCAACCATGCGGAATAGCGTATGCGGATGAACGCATTCCAAAAACGGTATTTCGCGCGTATGCTGCGCGTCCCTTCGCCCCGGGTGTCGGAAAAGGTGCCCATGGTGGAGCGTTGCGGGTCGGTATGCCTGTTATGCCGTTACGATACCGAGGCGCGTATGCTTCAGGACTGGGAATGCTTCGTGGATTTCCACGCTGATTTCCATGTGGTGCTGTACTACGAGGGGAAACCTTATCAGGGATTGATTTTCAATAAATTGGATGTTCGTCCTTTTGCCGCTTCCTATTTTGGGGTGTTCGGGCGGGTGAATGCGGAGCATTTGTCCAAACTGCAGTCCCGGTCCTATGATATGCTGGTGAATACCATTGGTGAAATGGACGACCGTATGGCTATGGTGCACCGCTGGATACGTGCGGATTTCAAAATAGGCCGGGATGTGGCTTACAGCTATCTGAACGATCTGACCCTGCAGATGAATGAAGGGGAGGATGTGCGTGCCTATTTGAAGCATGTTAAGGGGTATTTGAACACATTAAACGGATAATCAAATGTAAACATGATGAAGAAGACGCTTTTTGCTGCAGTTTTGCTGTTTTCCGTAACGCTTGTGGCGGCTCAGCCCAAGTTTTTCCCTCACAATGCCAACCTGGAGAAATGGTATGTGGATCGCACGGAGGTTTCGCTGGAGGAAACGGCCCGTCGGGCCATGGCTATGCCTGCAATGAGCCAGTGCATGAAAGACGCCTCGGTGAAGGCGGAAGCCCTGCTTGCCGGTTTCCATTGGGTGGATTTTGACCGGGACGCATGCCCCGATTTGCTGTTCCAGGGGAAGATAGGCGACAAGGAGTGGACGTTTCTTTTCCGTAACCGGGACGACAGCGCGCTGACGCTGGTGATGGAGACGCGCGGCTCGATTGTGCTGGCCAACCATCCGGAGGATAGGATGCCTTTGGTGGTGGCGGTGTGGGACCACAGCTGCTGCGGCGACAGGGTGAGCAGCTATTCCCGCTGGGCTTGTGCGGTCACCTATGGGAACTCCTATATGCAGCGTCTTTCCCAGGGCCTGGTTTTTGACCACACCTTGCTGCCGGATGCCGGAAAGCAGTGTGCGCCCAAGGCCCGTTTCCGGACGGTCAATTACTCCTCCCTGCTGCGTATGACCCCCTTTGTGGACGATGAAGGCCTGTACGACGGCATTCACGGCTGGCCCGGAAATTTTCTGGGCAAGTATCCGGAAGGCTCCACCGGCACTATTTTCCACGAAATAAAGGATAAGGACGGTGTCGTCTGGTATTTTGTGCGCATGGACAATCCGCAGGCCTTGCGTATCCATAGTGACCGCTTCCTG
>DBVK01000039.1:226-2228 GCA_002308135.1 Bacteroidales bacterium UBA1266 | reverse complement strand
CCCTGCCGTTTTTTTTGCAATGTTTTTTTTCGGCAGAATGCCGTATTGTATTGTAAAAAAGACTACTTTTGCACTTTCCTTGTAATAAAGGAAAAGGTCCCTTAGCTCAGTCGGTTAGAGCNNTGGTTCGAGCCCAAGAGGGACCACAAGCGGGTGGACTGACACCCTTGCATATCGTTTTAAAGCGCCAGAAAACATTCCGGTGCTTTTTTTCATTCCAATTGTTTCCCCACCGCACCCAGGCAAGGCTTTGCCCCGTGTCCGGCTTTCCGTCAATTTATACAATAAAGCGGACGGCTTGGCAAAACCTGAGCATGTTCAGTCATTTCGGACGCTCAGATCAGTCCGCAGTATGGGGTGATTTTGACTTAGGGAGGACAATCTGTGATTCAGGCGGGCAACTTTTTTACGTGCCGGACGGTGTTTTGTGTTTGTGGAATGCGTATTTTTGCAAGGTGAAAAACAAAAAGTAAAAAAAGAAGAAAACCATGATACAGCGCATTCAATCTTTACTGCTTTTATTGGCCGCCGTATGCTATATTTGGGCCGCTTTCCTACCCATTGCCGTTATCCACCCCAAGGATGACGGGGAGGCGGACTGGGTCCGTGTGGAGGAGCCGACGGAAGAGGCTGCCNNGGTGTATACGTATACAGCATGGAAAGTGAGTGACAGTCAGGGTGAAACGATTGCAAAGACCACGCTTGTTGCGGTGCTGGAACTCCTGCTTGGGCTGTGTTCCCTGGTGGTTATTTTCCTGTTCAAAAAACGCAAACTACAGTCCAAACTGTGTTTGGCCAATATGTTCTTCGGCTTGCTTCTGCTGGCGTTGATGCTTTTCATATATCCGGACATGCTGCTTCCGAAGCAAGTCGCGATGAAAGGCGCGGAGGTGGTGTATTCCTTGTGGACTATGGTGCCTATGCTGGCTATACTGCTGGAATATGTGGCGCAGAAATTCATCCTGAAGGATGAGAAATTGGTTCGGGCTTCCGACCGTTTGCGTTAGGCATGAATTTTAAGTTAAAGGCACCGTTTGCGCCTTCCGGAGACCAGCCGGAGGCTATACGCCAGTTAGTGCAGGGCTTGCGTGATGATTTGCCGCACCAGACGCTGTTGGGCGTTACGGGTTCCGGCAAAACCTTCACCATAGCCAGTGTGCTGCAGGAGGTGAACCGCCCCACCTTGGTGCTCAGCCACAACAAAACCCTGGCTGCACAGCTGTACAGTGAGTTCAAGAGCTTTTTTCCGGAGAATGCGGTGGAGTATTTTGTCTCTTACTACGATTATTATCAGCCTGAGGCGTATATCCCGACCACCGATACTTACATTGAGAAGGATCTCAGCATCAACGATGAGATAGACCGGTTGCGCCTGAGTGCCAGCAGCGCACTGCTGAGCGGACGACGCGACGTGATTGTGATTTCTTCTGTAAGCTGCCTGTACGGCATCGGAAATCCGGACGACTTCCACAACAGCACCATTCACATAAACAAAGGGGATGAGGTGCAGCGCAACCAGTTCCTGTATAGCCTTGTGGATGCCCTCTACTCCCGTACGGAAGGGGAGTTCAAGCGTGGCTGCTTCCGCGTTAAGGGGGACAGTGTTGATGTTTTCCCAGCATATTCTGATTTTGCCTACCGGATTGTTTTCTGGGGTGACGAGATAGAGGCCATTGAGATGATTGACCCATCCAGCGGCGCCACCATAGGTTATCACGATTCAATATCGATTTTCCCGGCCACCAACTTCCTCACCACCAAGGAGCGTGCGGCAAAGGCAATCGACCAGATCCTGGCCGATATGGTGGACAGGTGCGACTATTTCAACGCAGTGGGCAGGCACCACGAGGCCAACCGCCTCCGCCAGCGGGTGGAATATGACGTTGAGATGATTAAGGAGATAGGCTACTGCTCCGGCATAGAGAACTATTCGCGGTATTTTGACGGCCGCAAAGCCGGTCAGCGACCCTTCTGCCTGATAGATTATTTCCAGGATGATTTC
>DBVK01000039.1:0-178 GCA_002308135.1 Bacteroidales bacterium UBA1266 | reverse complement strand
GGAGCCGTAAGGAGACGCTTGTGGAGTATGGTTTCCGGCTTCCGGCGGCAGCGGACAACCGCCCGTTGAAGTTTGACGAGTTCTACAGCCTGATAGGGCAGAGGCTCTATGTGAGCGCCACCCCCGGCGACTATGAGCTGGAAGAGTGCGGCGGCGTGATTGTAGAGCAGGTGGTGCG
>DBVK01000102.1:5388-5551 GCA_002308135.1 Bacteroidales bacterium UBA1266 | reverse complement strand
GAGAGCAAACGCCGCAAGACCCTGGAAAGGGAGCTGGAGTGGATTCGCATGGCCCCCAAGGCGCGCCAGGCCAAAGGGAAGGCCCGTTTGTCAGCCTATGAGCGCATGATGAGCGAAGATGTCAAGGAAAAGGAAGCGCGTCTGGAGATTTTCATCCCCAACG
>DBVK01000102.1:4853-5264 GCA_002308135.1 Bacteroidales bacterium UBA1266 | reverse complement strand
GGGCTTGGAGCAGCCCGACAGCGGCGTCTTCACGCTTGGAGAGACCGTCCGTTTGGGTTATGTGGATCAGCAGCACGCCCAGATTGATCCGGAAAAGAGTGTATGGGAGGTCATTTCCGAAGGCAATGACCAGCTTTCCATAGGCGGGCGCCTGGTGAATTCACGGGCCTATGTGTCCCGTTTCAATTTTTCGGGCAACGACCAGGGCAAGAAGGCCGGCACGCTTTCCGGCGGTGAACGCAACCGCATGCATTTGGCGCTGACCTTGCGCAGCGAAGCCAATGTGCTTCTGTTGGACGAACCTACCAACGATATCGATGTCAACACTTTGCGGGCTCTGGAGGAAGGCTTGGAGCATTTCGCCGGTTGTGCGGTTGTCATTTCGCACGACCGTTGGTTCCTGGACCGTAT
>DBVK01000102.1:197-4804 GCA_002308135.1 Bacteroidales bacterium UBA1266 | reverse complement strand
TATTCCGAATACGAGGAAAACCGCAAATTACGCCTCGGCGACAGCGAACCCCGGCGTTTCCGTTACAAAAAACTGCAATAAGCCATGGAAATCACCGCATTGTATGCCGGTTCCTTCGATCCGGTCACCAAAGGGCACGAGCACATCGCCCGCCGTGCAGCGAAACTGTTCGGAAAACTCCTGGTCGCTGTGGGCGACAATAGTGAAAAACAGGCTTTTTTCCCTTTGGAGAAAAGGATGAAGTGGCTGCGCGAGACTTTCCGGGATGTGAAGAACATCGAAGTGGTCTCCTATCAGGGGCTGACCGTGGACGCCTGCCGGCGTTACGGTGCGAGTGTGCTGGTGCGCGGCCTGCGTTCTGCTGCCGATTGGGAGGCGGAGCGGGATGTGGCTTATGCCAACCGTTACCTTGCCCCCGACATAGAAACACTGCTGCTGCCGGCGGACACGGCGTTTTCCCCTTTTTCCTCCACCTTGGTCCGGGAACTGCTCCGTTACGGCAAGGATGTCTCCGCCATGCTTCCCGAGGCGGTTCGTCCGGAGGAATTAAGCGCTATGTGAGCTAATCAGCCTTTCTGCTGCTTCGGATAATTTTTTTTTGCATCTCTCTGTGAACAAGGGGGAAGTGTGTGGAAGTGCGGGTGGGGAAACCTTTCCCAAGGGGTGGAAATATTGACAGTTTGGCGGTGAAGAATTTTCCTGCAATCGGCTTTTGGAATGTTTTTTTTTTTATTACTTTTGCCGCTGTCTGTTGGAAGGTGCACGCATGCGGAAAACAGCCGGAACCCCCCGTCCCGTGCGGCGGTCGGTTTTTGTTTACAGATAGGGAACTACATTGTTTTATGCGAAACAGGTGCAATATGGTCAGGTGGTGTGTCGGATGGCTTTGCCTTCTGCTGCTGCCTATGCTGTATGCAGCCCAGGGCCAACCGGTCACATTGAAGGGAACCGCCCGTTTCGCCTGTAACGACACCTTGCGCCTCTATACCTATGATGACATGCTGGCGCGTAACCTGGAGCTGCTTTGCAAAGTGCCTACCGATGCGAAGGGTTGTTTTTCCGTGCAGCTTCCCCAAATCCGTACCACCACATTGCTGACGTTCGCCTACCGCACCTCGCTCGGCAGTTTTTATGTGGAACCCTACCGATCCTACGAGGTGGATTTGTACACGGACAGCACGCTCATCAATCGCATAGACGCGGAGATGCTGGGCAACTACATCCAAATCACCTGCCTGAACAACGACAGCACGGAACTGAACTGGAAAATCAACTATTTTGACCAGTATTTCACCTATTTCATGTACTATAACGGGGTCGCGCTGCTGCGCCATGCCCCTAAAAATGTGTACGACAGCCTGATGCATGTCTTTCACCAGCGTTTTCCCGTCTCCGATTCCGCCATAGATTTCTATAGCGTCTATGTGCGCTACAAGGTGGCGATGATGGAAAGCCTGTATTACGGCAAAGACAGGCAGAAGGTGTTCCGCAAATACCTGGAGACCCCTTATGTGTTCTACGACAATCCGTCCTATATGGATTTCATCAAACTGTTTTTCGAGAACTACCTCTACTCCGGTTCCCGTCAGATTACCAAGGGGATACTCTACCAGGACATCAACGAGCTGAACAATTATGCCAAGCTGTTGGACGATTTGGGGAAGGATCCGATGCTGCGCAACGAGATTATCCGGGAGCTGGTGCTGCTCAAGGGACTGAATGAGCTTCGCGCCTATCCGGAGGAGTTCAAATTGCTCAACCTGGAGTCCCTGCTGTCCGAATTGGAGCGGCATACGAAATTCAGGGAGCATCGTGAGATGGCACGTAACCAGCGCAAAGCGTTTCATGAGCTGGGGGCGGGGAGCACCATGCCTTCCTTCTGTCTGACGGACGTGAAGGGGCAGCCTGTCCCTTCTTCGCAATACGAAGGCAAATACCTTTATATACAATTCTTTACGACTTATTGTTGGGATTGTGTAAGGGAGATGCTGGTGTTGAAGCACCTGTATGCGCAATATGGGGACAAGGTGCAGTTTTTGAGTGTCATGCTGGATTATGAGCCGGTAAAGCTCTACCATTTTGTGAAAGACCATCCGGATTTCGGGTGGCAGTTCGCCCATTTCAACGGGCAGTTTGACTTTGTGTGGCAGTTCAAGCCCTATGCGCTGCCGCTGGGCATGCTGGTCAACCCTCAGGGGAAGGTGGTCGCCTATCCCGCGCCTGCCGCTTCGGAAGGACTGGCGGAACTTTTCTACAGATGTCTGGAGGACAAGAAATAGCATGAATCCCGCTTTGTTTGTTTTTGATTTGGACGGCACGCTGCTGGATTCCATTGACGATGTGGCGGACAGCATGAATCATGTGCTGCGTCAGCAAGGTTTTCCCACGCATCCGAGGGATGCCTATTTTTATTTTGTTGGGAACGGCGCCCGCATACTGACGGAACGCGCCCTTCCGGAAAAGGTCCGGACCCCGGAAACCATACAGCACCTGCTGTCCGCGTTTATGGCGTATTATGCGCTGCATAAGGCCGACCGCACCCGTCCGTTCGAAGGCCTGGTGCCTGTGCTGGAAACCTTGCAGGCGCGCGGGGTGAAGCTTGCAGTGGCCTCCAACAAGCCGCATGAGGTNNTGCGGCATTATTTTCCTACCATAGGTTTTTCGGTGGTGTTCGGACACCGTCAGGGGCATCCGATCAAACCGGATCCGGAAATCGTGCATGACATTCTTGCCGCTACCGGTGTGGACGCGGACAAAGTCTGGTATGTGGGGGATACGGCGGTGGACATGGAAACGGCGCGGCGTGCCGGTNNTGAAGCCGGTAGGCGTGCTCTGGGGGTTCCGTCCGGAGTCCGAGCTGGTGGGGGCTGGCGCCGCCCGTTTGGTCGCCACGCCGCAGGAGCTGCTGTCGCTGTAAAAAAAAGCGACAAACAATCAAAAACTTATCGGAAAAAATACTACCTTTGCCTTTTGTTCGATAATTATAAAAAAGTATTGGTAATGAATATTGTAAAAGAAAGTATCGGAAATCTGAATGAGACGCTCACGCTGGCGTTGGTTCCTGCGGACTATCAGGGAGCGGTGGAAAAAGCCTTAAAGGAAATGAAACGTAAAGCCCATGTGCCCGGTTTCAGGGTGGGGCATGTGCCTATGGGCATGATTGAGCGCCAATATAAAGCCTCGGTGATGATAGACGAGATTTCCAGGCTGGTGAACCAGCATTTGGAAACTTATTTGCGTGAGAACGAAATACATATTTTGTTTGAGCCCATGGCTGTTCCGGAGAAGACTGTTGGTGATTTCGAAAAGGGCGGCGATTTCAGCTTCACGTTTGAAATCGGCATACGTCCGGAGGTGAAGGTGGATTATGCCAAAGCCGCAAAGGTGCCTTACCTGAAGGTGATGGCCACCGATGCGCAAATTGATGAAGAAGTGGATAAGCTGCGCCGCCGTCTGGGCAAATTCTCCTCTACGGAAAAGGTCGTGGACGGAGACATGGCCTTGGTGACCATCGCCGCCGAGGGCATAGAACCCCTTTCGTCCAACCTGCCCACCTCTTATTTTAAGGAGAGCGCCCGCAAACAGTTCATCGGTAAGAAATTGCATGAAACCATGACCCTGGACACCAAGGAGATGCTGGTTTCGGATTACGAGCGTGCCACCTTGCTGAAATGCAAACCCACGGAACTGGAGGATGCTCCGGTGAAGGTGGAGGTCACGGTGGATGCCATTCACCATATCGATCCGGCGGATTTGAACGAGGAGTTCTTCGGTCGGGCTTTTCCGGATGAACAGGTCAAGGATGAGGCCGGCATGCGTGCCCGCCTGAAAGAGCAGATTGAGCGCGGTTATGAGTCACAGGAGCGTATGCAGTACCGGGGCATGGCCATGGAAGCGCTGATGGCCGGTGAGCAGATTGAACTCCCGGACGCTTTTGTGAAGAAATACCTCATGGACAAGGATCCTGCCAACTTTACCGCCGATAACATGGAGGAGCGCTATCCCGATTTGCAGAAGTCGCTTTGCTTCCAGCTGATGGAAAACACCATCGCCGCGGACGGCAATGTCAATGTGACCCGCGAGGATGTGGTGCATTATTTGCAGGACTACATGGCTTTCAATTATTTCGGAAGGGAATTCCAAAAACTTGCCGAAGACCAGCGCAAATCCCTTTCCAGCGTCATGGACAGCATGCTGCAGCAGGAGAAGACGGTCTCCAATGTGTACGATAACCTGTATTTTGAAAGGGTTACGGATGTCATTCGGGAGAAAACGTCGGCCAAGGTCAAGGAAGTGACCTGGGATGAGTTCCTCTCGTCCGCCAACCTCGCTGCCGAGGCGCCGAAAGCCGCAAAAAAGCCTAAGGCAAAGAAAGCCGCTGCCCCTAAGGAGGAAGAGACCGCTGAGGCCAAGCCGAAGAAGGCTGCCCCCAAGAAAACGGCCGCCAAAAAAACAGCGAAAGACAAAGAATAAGGTAAATATTAATCCATAAACGATGAAAAGTGACGAATTCAGGTCCTATGCGCTAAAGCATAGGGGCATCAGCAGCCTGGCGATGCACCGTTACGAGTCCGTACTCAGCGAGTATATCACGCCCAACATCATCG
>DBVK01000102.1:0-152 GCA_002308135.1 Bacteroidales bacterium UBA1266 | reverse complement strand
ATTTTCCTGGGCGTGCCCATTTACGATGACGCGGCCAATATCATCCAGGCGCAGATGCTGTTTCTGGAGTCGGTCGACGCGAAAAAGGACATACAGATCTATATCAATTCCCCCGGAGGTTCCGTATATGCCGGATTGGGCATTTACGACAC
>DBVK01000170.1 GCA_002308135.1 Bacteroidales bacterium UBA1266 | reverse complement strand
CTTGGGTGCAGGAGGTGCGTCAGGCGCTGGAGTCCCGGCAGACGTATGCGTTGGGTGAGATGGGAAATTTTGTGATGGGCAATGTGCGCATGGAATTTGTGCCGAAGCTGGATCCGGAATTGTCCCCCGACACCTTCGGCTTGTCCTCCTTCAGCCTGCGGACAGCAGCAGCGGAGACGGCTCCGGTGGCGGAAACCCCGGCAGAAAGCCCGACGGAAGCCACAACCCCCAAGAAAACCCCTGCGGAAACACCACAGGCCATTCGTGAAAGCGCTGCAAAAACGGAGAGCGGGAAAGCGGAGTCCGGCAGAAAAGAAAAAGCGGCTCCCAAACCCGAACGCCCCCGCCCCAAACATCGTGTGGGCCGGACAATCGGATACAGTCTGCTGATAATCATATTGTTGGCCATTATTTTTGTGGGCGTCTACGCTTTGCTGCGTCCGGAATCCTTTGTGGAAAAGAAAGACCATTATGTGGCACGGCTGGCTTCCATCTTCCATCCGANNATCCGACAGCTACGGAAGAGGTGGTGGCAGAAAATTTTGGGGAAGCGGAGGATGAATTCTGGGAGGAAAACGAAACGGAAGCGTATGAAGTGCAAGCCGCGGATACGGTGGAAGCCGTGGAGGAAAGTATGGAGACGCCGGACGGTCAGGGGAATTGTTACGTGATTATCGGCGGTTTCGGCAATCCGGCCAATGCCGATAAGCTGGTGGAATCCTTGAAATCCCGTTTTCCCAATGCGGCCAATTTGGGGCTGAACCCCAAGGGCACGATGACGATGGTTGGGATAGGCCCTTACACCCAAGCGGAGGCGGAACAGAAAGTCAAGGAACTGGAGCGCTCCTATAAAGATTGTTGGATTTTAGAGAAATAAGAATAAGTTAGAAACATCATATCATATTTTACAGCTATGAAAAAATACGTCATTGTCAGTTTGTTTGTTTTAGTCCTCATGGGTATTGCCGCCGCTTGCAACACTTACCAGCGTTGCCCGGCGTATACGGACAATGCGCCGCTTCAGGAGCAGTGCGACAGGATTTAAGCCAGGGACATTGAAGGCTTAGCGCTGTGACCGCTGCGGTTGTGGCCGCCAGCGGAAGGCGTTGGGTGCAGCTATATGCGCAGCTTGCTTTGGTGTCCGGTTTTCTTGTGTGGGATGTTTGTGTGCGCGCAGGTGTTCGCACAGAAATCCGTCCCTATAAGCTGTACGGCCGATCTGCTGCAGTTTGATAATAGGTTTTTTCCTGATGCCCAAGTATTTACAGGAAATGTGGTGTTTAGCCACGAGGGTAGCACCGGTTATGCCGACACTGTGCTTTATTACGAAAAGGCCAATCGTATAGAAGCTTTCGGAAAGGAGCTGATCATCCATATTAACGATTCCGTCCATTTGTACGGCAAAACCTTGCGTTACGACGGAAACAGCCGGATTGCCGTATTGGATGGCAATGTCATGCTGTTTGACAATTACAGTGTGCTGTACACCGACCAGCTGGTTTTTTACCGGGACGAGCAGCGCGCCTTTTACGAGCATGGGGGGCGCATTGTCAGCGACAGTGCGGAGATGACCAGTGAGCTTGGTTATTATTACACCCATACCAAGGATGCGCATTTCCACCGTCGTGTGCATGTGCAGCATCCTGATTTCCACATGGAAGCGGACTCTTTGCGTTACAATACGCAAGAGGATGTGGTGTATTTTACCGGACCGACACGCATGTATGCGGACAGTAACTTTGTGTATACCGAAAACGGGAAGTTCGTGACCCGTACGGAGGAGGCCTCCTTGTATGGAAGGAGCAAGGTATTCACTGCCAAACAGTTTCTTACGGCCGACACCATTTATTACGACCATTTGAACGATGCCGGCCGGGCGTGGTCCCATGTTTTACTCCAGGACACGGCCGAAAAGCATTTCATCAGCAGCCAGTATATGGAATACGACGGCCGTAAGGGCTATGCGTATGCGGTACGGGAGGCGTTGGCCGTGTATATGCAAGACCAGGACAGCCTTTTCCTGCATGCCGACACCTTGTGGGTGCATTTGGATTCCAACAAGGGGATGCGCGCTGCGGAAGCCTATCCCCAGCTGCGTTTCTTCCACAAATCCTATCAGGGGCGCTGCGGACATCTGACGTATACGGTGGCGGATTCGGTGGCGGAAATGACGGACGGTCCGTTGTGCTGGAACGATTCCATCCAGCTGCTGGCGGACACTTTCCGTTTGTTTTTGGAGGGAAGGCGGTTGAGGGAAGCCCACATGATACGCCGTGCCTTTATCAGCCAGAACGTGTTGGGCGAAACCCATTTCAATCAGTTGAAAGGGGATGTGGTATATGTGTATTTTAAGGAAAACCAATTGGATTACATGTGGGTTTATCCGAACGCACGCTGTTTGTACTATATCCAGGAAGAGGATTCTTCCCTGATAGGGGTGCATCAGGTGGAGGCGGAGCGGATGCGGGTGGTGTTTGACAGCAACGAAATGGCCTCCATTGTGTTTTATCGTCAGATAAAAGGGGCTTTTGCACCCGAAGAGGAAGGTGAGAACCGCAACCTGCCCGGTTTCCAATGGCTTTCCATCCACCGTCCGGCCGATAAGGCGGCTATTTTTGAAAAAGACACCTATGTCCCCGCACCTTTGGGGGAAGCGGAGACAGAAGCATACGAAGACGATGAAGATGAATGATATACCCCTTCTATCGGTGGAAAACTTACGAATTGCCTTCCGTTCAAAAGAGGACGGAAGCCGCTTTTCCGCTGTGAAGGATTTGTCGTTTTCCATTGCGGAGGGCGAAATCCTTGGTATTGTCGGGGAATCCGGATCCGGCAAATCTGTCACGGCCTTAAGCATAATGAATTTGCTGCATCAAGCGGAGTGCGGGGGGAAGATACTGTTCCGTCATGAGGAGGGGCAAACCGACCTGCTGGCGTGCACACCCAATGAAATGCGCGCTTTCCGCGGCAACCGTATCGGCATGGTGTTTCAGGAGCCGATGACTTCCCTGAACCCATCCATGCGCTGCGGCAAACAGGTGGCGGAGGTGCTGCGCTTGCATTTGCGGATTCCGCCTGAAGAAGCCCGAAAGGAAGTCTTGCGCCTGTTTGAGGAGGTGATGCTTCCCGATCCCGAAAAGGTGTTCCGTGCCTATCCGCACGAGATTTCCGGCGGTCAGAAGCAGCGGGTGATGATAGCCATGGCGATAGCCTGCAAACCCCGGCTTGTCATTGCCGATGAGCCGACCACGGCCTTGGATGTCACGGTGCAGAAAACCATTTTGGAGTTGCTGAAGTCGCTGCAGCGCAAGCATGGCATGAGTGTNNCCCACGACCTTGGGGTGGTGGCCAATATAGCGGAAAGGGTGGTGGTGATGTACCGCGGGGAAAAAGTGGAGGAGGGGCCTATCGCCTCTTTGTTCCGGCACCCCCGGCATCCGTACACGAAAGGGCTGCTGGCCTGTCGTGTGCCTTTGGACAAACGCTAACTCCGCCTGCCCACCGTTC
>DBVK01000166.1:252-5249 GCA_002308135.1 Bacteroidales bacterium UBA1266 | reverse complement strand
AAGATGGATGACAGCTGCGCCCGCAACGAGTGGGGCTGGAATCCCAAGTACGATCTGGACAAGATGACGGTAGACATGATTGACACATTGAAAAAGAAACTGCTGTAATAGTGATGTTTAATTAGCGTTGCCTCATAAAAGAATGCATCATGAGTAAGCAAACAATGATTCCGGTCATTGCTGAGTATTTCAAGACCCAACCCGTTTTGAGTGCATGGCTGTTTGGCTCCTATGCTCGTGGTGAGGAAACGCCTGAAAGCGATGTGGATATCATTGTCGAATTTGATCATGGTTCGCCCATAGGTTTGTTCTCCTATGCACAAATTTGGAGAGAATTGCAGGAACGTCTTGGTGTGGATCTTGTGGAAGAGGGCACTTTGAAGTCCTTTGCCGTGGGTTCGGCCAAGCGGGATAAAAAACTGTTGTATGGGAGAGCGAATCAGAGATATTGAGCGGCTATATCAATACATTGCTGAAATGCAGAACAAACAGGATATAAGCGGTGTTGTTGGAAGGACAACCTTATAATCTGTAGCAGTTTCATCTGTGGTAATACTTTCGGGTCGTCATTTTAAAATGACGGCCCTTTTAAGTTTTTTATCCGATGGTGTGGCATCCATACTGCGATCTCATTTATCTTTGCATTTGCAAATAAATGTAGCATGGATAGTACCATTGAAATATCAAAAACGCAGGTGATGATGGCATTTGTTGCCACCTGCATAGAAGCCACTGCACGACGTCTGAACACCTCTTACAAGGAGGTATACCGGCGGATGAAGCGTGTTGGGCTGATAGAACAGCATATACTTCCGCACTATGAAACCCTTCATAGCGAAAGCCGTGAAAACATTGCCGAGGGTTTGGTGGAATGCTTGAAGGAATGGGAGCAAAAAAATGAAAGGAATCATTGTTTATTATGGCGGAACGGAGACGGTTAAGCATCCTGACTGCAAATTTGGACGTCGCAATCTTGATTTTGGCCAAGGCTTCTATGTCACCAATCTTCGCAAACAAGCTGTTGATTGGGCCGTGCAGACTGCCTACCGCAGAATGTCGGCTCCGGTTTTGAACAGATACCGTTTGTATCGCGATGCTGTTTTGGCAGATGGCAGCTGCAAAATCTTCACTGCATATGACAGGGACTGGTTGGAGTTCATAGTGGCGAGCCGTCGTGGTTTGCCTGTGGCTGACAGTTATGATTACATTGAAGGCGGCGTGGCAAACGACCGTGTCATTGATACAATAAACCTTTATATGACGGGGTTGATGGATGTGTCCACTGCCTTGCACCGCCTTTCCGAACATAGACCGAATGACCAGATGTGCATACTTTCACAGGAATTGGCAGACAAATATTTGATATTCGATGGAACAGAAACCATACAATGACCCTGTAAAATCTCCTGTAATACAGGAGATTATATTAAGCAACCGCATCGGTGCCATTGCAGTTGAACTGGCCAGGCGGCTGAACATAGCGCCAATAAAGGCGTTGCAGCTGTTTTACGAAAGCCGGACCTGTTCCGATTTGCATGACAAGGCAACGGGATTGTATCTATATGGCGATTTGTATGTTGCGGATGAATTCATGATTGAAACCGGACATGCTGTTTCGTAGGGCTGCCATTTATGGCAGCTCTTTTGGGTTTTAACCGGTGGCGGTGCATTCATCCCTGCAAATCGGTATACCGGCGGACGAAGCGTGTTGGGCTTGATGGAACAGAAAATATATGGGCGCCCTGCTTGAAAAAAAATCGCCTTACTGCTGAAACGTAACGGAAAATTGACTACTTTGGCAGTTTGTAAAAAGCGATGTAATTTCTACGACGATATGTTATTAAAACATTCTGAATCAAATATTTTTAATTTTGGAGCGAAAGTGTGTATCGCACTGTCCCTCCTTTTTTTGATGCCAAAAACGCAAGCGTCGGAAGCGCCGGAAGCCTTCAATGCCGGAGAAACCATTTTGGAGCATGTGGAGGACGCCTACGAGTGGCATATCCTTACCATTAAAGACAAGCATGTCTCCATTCCGCTGCCGGTGATACTGCTGGACAACGGCAAACTGCACTGTTTCTGCTCTTCCCATTTGCATCACGGGGAAAAGGCTTATATGGATTATGCCATATGCCCGCTTGAAGGCGGAAAAAAGGGTAGGATAGTGAAAGTCAAGGCGGCGGATGAGGCTATGGACAGCCTTTCCCAAGCGGATGCCAAAGTGTTCATGCTGGAGGATCGTCCGGTGGTGGTGGACAAGGAGGCTTCTCTGGTGGATCTCTCCATTACCAAAAATGTCTGCTCTTTGTTTTTTGCCGTGGCCTTATTGCTTTGGATAGTGCTCGCCGCTGCGAAAAACTACCGCCGTCGCGGCGAACTGGCGCCCAAAGGGGTGGCGCGTGTGGTGGAAATGCTGGTGGTGTTTGTCAAGGACGATGTGGTCAAACCGGCTATAGGACCCAAATACGGGAAATTCCTGCCCTTCCTGCTGACAGTGTTTTTCTTTATTTTCTTCAATAACCTGTTGGGAATCATCCCCTTCTTCCCTGGCGGAGCCAACCTGACCGGTAATATCGCAGTGACACTGGTGCTGGCTATGTGCACTTTTGTGCTGACCAACATCAACGGCACCAAACATTATTGGGTGGACATCGTCAATACGCCGGGTGTGCCCTGGTGGCTGAAAATCCCGCTGCCCATTATGCCGGTGGTGGAGATTGTCGGTGTGTTCACCAAACCCATTGTGCTGATGATCCGACTTTTCGCCAATATCACGGCCGGTCATATCATATGCCTTGGCTTTATCTGCATCATCTTTATCTTCGGAGCCTCCAGTCCGGCTATCGGCTTGGGTGTTTCCCCGCTTTCCGTGCTGTTTTATGTGTTTATGAGCGCATTGGAATGCCTGGTCGCCTATATCCAGGCCTATGTGTTCACCCTGCTTTCGGCCATCTACATAGGGCTGGCTGTGGCAGAGCCTCACCATGAGCTGGAAGGCAAATGAGTAGTTGAAACAATGAGTAAACAAAAATCATATTAATAACGTTAAAATAAATTATTATGACTATCTTAGCAATTTTACTGGAAGTAGCAACAGAGTTGGGTAAAATGGGCGCCGGCATCGGTGCTGGTATCGCAGCTGTAGGCGCAGGTATCGGTATTGGCAATATCGGTAAGGGCGCTTTGGAATCCCTCGCCCGTCAGCCGGAAGTGGGTGGTGACATCCGTACCAACATGATTATTTCCGCGGCCTTGATTGAAGGTGTTGCCTTCTTCTCCGTCGTTGTCTGCCTGCTGTTGGCTGTGATGTAATACAGTAAGCGGTCTTTTCAGATACGTATCGGGCGGAAGCCCCGCCCGATGCGCTGTCTGCTGTTTCTGCTGCAAGCGTTTTCCCTTGAAGGGCGGTGCGGTTGGAATGGATAAAACGGGATTTTTAACAAACACAAAAATAGAAGTTTATGGAACTTGTACTACCGGGTATCGGTTTGATTTTCTGGATGACATTGGCGTTTCTGATTCTGGCGTTCATCCTGGGTAAGTTCGCATGGCCGGTGATTATCAAATCCTTGGAAAAACGGGAGTTGAAGATCACAGAGGCATTGCAGCTGGCGGAGAAGACGCGGGAAGAAATGACTGCTTTGCAGGCGAACAACGAGCAACTGCTCAAACAAGCCAAAGAAGAGCGTGATGCCATTTTGGCGGAAGCCCGTAAAATCAGCCAGAAAATGTACGATGAGGCGAAGGACAAGGCGAACGAGGAAGCCAGGCGCATTTTGGAAAGCGCCAAGGAAAGCATACATTTCGAGCAGCTGAAAGCCATTGCCGAAGTGAAGAACACCATTGCCGAACTTTCGCTGGAAATCGCCGGAAAGGTGCTGGCGCAGGACATGAAGGAGACGGAAAAGCACAACAGCTATGTTAACCGTCTAGTGGATGAAATCAAGTTAAATTAATGTCATGAAAAGAACCAAGCTTGCCGCCCGTTACGCCAAGGCCCTCTTCGAGTTTGCGGAGGAGCAGGGGATGGTGGAGGAAATCAGCAGCGACATGCAGCTGGTGGACGACACTTTCGACAACAATCCCGAGCTGCGCTCCACCTTTGGCAGCCCTATTGTCCGCAGCGACAAAAAGGCCGCCATACTGAAAGCTGTTTTCGAGAGCCGCGTGCATGAACTGACCTTCCGCTACCTGATGCTCATCCTGAAAAAAGGCCGTGAATTGCAGCTGGACACCATTTGCAGTGAATATGTGAAGGTGTACAAAGCCTACAAGAACATCGTGACGTTGGAGGTGTTCAGCGCCTATCCCATGGAAAAAGCCGCTATTGACAAGCTCAAGGAGAAAGTGGCCGGTGAAACCAAAGCCAATATCGAGGTGGAGGAGCACATCAAACCCGATCTGATCGGCGGACTGGTCGTCAAGTACGGCGACTACCTGCTGGACGCCAGCATCCAAAACAGCATCAACAAGCTGAAGAAACAGCTGACGGACAAAAGTTACCAAGTCAATTTTTAAATAGGAAATAAAAAAGCAATAACGTAATATGGCAGAAATCAAACCTTCGGAAGTTTCCGCAATCATCAGGCAGCAATTAGCCAATTTTGCAGATAAGAAAGAACTGGAAGAAACCGGTGTCATTCTGGAAGTCGGGGACGGCATCGCCCGTGTGTACGGACTTACCAATGCGCAATCCGGTGAATTGATTTATTTTGACAAGGCCGATATCCAGGGCATAGTGCTGAACCTGGAGGACGACAATGTCGGTATAGTGCTATTGGGTGAAGGCAAGAACCTGAACGAAGGCGACCTCTGCCGCCGCACCCGCCGTATCGCTTCCATTAAGGTGGGCGAAGGCATTTTCGGCCGGGTTATCAACACTTTGGGTGAACCCATTGACGGCAAGGGCGAAATCAAGGGGGAGATGTACGAGCTTCCGTTGGAACGCAAGGCTCCCGGAGTCATCTATCGCCAGCCGGTGAAACAGCCGCTGCAAC
>DBVK01000166.1:0-177 GCA_002308135.1 Bacteroidales bacterium UBA1266 | reverse complement strand
ATCGACACCATCATCAACCAGAAGGAATTTTATGACCAGGGCAACCCTGTATATTGTATATATGTAGCTGTCGGACAAAAGGGCTCCACGGTGGCTAACATTGTGAAGACCCTTACCGACCACGGCGCCATGCCGTACACGGTGGTGGTCGCCGCCACGGCTTCCGATCCTGCCGCC
>DBVK01000150.1:526-2538 GCA_002308135.1 Bacteroidales bacterium UBA1266 | reverse complement strand
CGTTCTTGTGGGTCCAGCCCAGCGGCACGCGCACGATCACGGAGCGGTTGCGGTCGCCCCAGCAGATGGAGGTCGGAGCCTCCTGGTGCGGCACCAGGCGGAAATAAGAGGTCGGATTGGCGTTGCCGAAAGCCGTCAGCGAAGCGGCGCACTGCATATAACCCGCAATGGCGGTTTTGGCGGTTTTGCTCAGCACACCGTTTTCCACATACTGGTTGATCCCGTTTTTGGTAATCTGGGTATGTATGTGCAGGCCGCTCCCCGCTTTGCCCGCCGTAATCTTCGGGGCGAATGTCACATCCAGCCCGTACTCGTAAGCCAGCTGGCGAATGATCCATTTCGCCACAATCAGCTGATTGGCGGCGTCTTCCACATCCGTGACCAGGAATTCAATCTCGTTCTGTTCGTAGATTTTGTCCCCCAAAGTGAAATTGCCCACTTCGGAATGACCGTATTTGATGGTGCCGCCGGCCTGGGCAATGTAATACATGGCACGGGCGCGGAACTCACCGAATTTGCTGTAGGGGCCGGACTCATGATAGCCTTTCTGATCCGTGGCCAGAAAAAGGTCTTCCTTATCGCCGACCACATAGTATTCCAGTTCTCCCATAGCGTTAAACTCCATACCTGTCACCTCCTGGAAGGATTTTTTGGCCTTTTTGAGGATGTATTCGGGAGAAGTCTCCAAGGGTTTGCCGTCCTTGGTGTAATAGGAGCACAGCAGGCAGAGGGTCGGGATTTCCGCAAAGGGATCCATGAATGCGCTGCGGAAACGGGGAATCACATAGAGGTCGCTGGAACCGGCCTTCACAAAGGAGAAAAGGCTGGAACCGTCCACGCGTTCGCCGTAAGACAGGATCTGATCCAGGTAATGGCTGTCCGTCAGCACAAAATTCAAGGTTTTCAAACGTCCGTCTCCGGCCACGTAACGGAAATTGAGCATGCGGATCTCGTTTTCCTCTATATAACGGATGATATCCGCTTTCGTGAAATCTTTAGCATCCTTCTGCAGGTATTGCACCAAAGGATTCATACAAATTTTCTGCGCTTCGAAATTTTTCATATTCATACGTTAAGATTAAGTTTGCAAAAGTAGTCAAATTTCCAATGTTCCCAATACTTTTCAGCAACTTTATTTCACGCTGCGGAACATGCGTTTCCATCGGATTTTCCCATCGCCGAAAGCCTTGTACTTGTCAAGCGAAAGCCAGACAAAAACGGCCTTTCCGGAAATATGGTCCTCCGGCACAAAGCCCCAGTAGCGGGAATCGGCCGAATTGTGGCGGTTGTCCCCCATCATCCAGTAGTAGTTCTGGGCGAACGTGTAGCTGTCGGAGACTTTGCCGTCGATATAGATTTTCCCGTCGCGAACGGCAAGGTCATGATGCTCGTAATTCTTTATGATACGCTGGTACAAGCAGATGGTGCTGTCGTTCAACGTCACCGTCTCCCCTTTTTTCGGAATGTGCAGCGGGCCGAAATGATCGCGGTTCCAACCGTAACGGCTGTCGTAAGGGAAAATGTCCGGATCCGCCACGGTGTCAGCATCCAGCAGGCACTGTATGCCGGTGATATTCCGCATGCCGTGCAGGGCGTTCAGCTGCGCCTCATGCAGGCAGGCGAAATCCATCCCCTGACCGGACTGAAAATCCTCTTCGTTGATATTCAAACATTTACGAATATCAGGAGCCATACCTATGCCATTATTATAAACCAGATAGGAAAACTGCTGGTATACAGGCTTATAGGCCGGCTTCCCGTTAATAAACAGCCGTCCCTTGGAAATCTGCAGCTCATCACCGGGCATACCCACGCAGCGTTTGATGTAATTCTCCCGCTTGTCGGAAGGACGGTACACAATCCTGTACTCGGCATTAAGCACTTCCCGCGCTTTGCCGGGATGGTTGTCCCAACCGTAGCGGTTAAAAAACTCACTGTAGGTGTGCAAAACGCCCTCGCTCTGGAAATACTGCCCCGCATATTCCCTGGGATTGGCATACGCCCGCTCCAAA
>DBVK01000150.1:0-507 GCA_002308135.1 Bacteroidales bacterium UBA1266 | reverse complement strand
TAATAGCTCTCGTTCTGCCGCTGCAGTATCACCGTGTCCCCGTCGGGATAATTGAACACCACCGCATCGTTGCGCTTTAAGGGGGAATGGGCCGGCATGCGCACATACGGAAGACGCAGGCAGTCCGTATAGGATTTGTGGTATTTGGTCAGCGGAAGGGTGTGATGCACAAAGGGAAAGGTCAGGAAGGTCTGCGGAACGCGAGGCCCGTAGGCTGTTTTGCTCACACAGAGGTAATCCCCCACCATGAGCGTGCTTTCCATGGACGAAGTGGGGATTTTATAGAATTCAAACAGGAACACCCGGATAAGGTGCGCGGCCACCACCGCATAGATAATGGCGTCACACCATTCGCGGCCCTTGGTCTTGCGGCCTTCGGGAAACGCCTTGGCGTCCTTGGCGGAAAGTTCCTTTTGGGAGAACACGCCCAGCTCCAGCTTGGGCAGCTCCTCCTGACGGAAGAAACGCCCCTTGGCGGACAAGCCGAGGTATGGGAAAACGATGCAG
>DBVK01000161.1:781-5603 GCA_002308135.1 Bacteroidales bacterium UBA1266 | reverse complement strand
CCAGCCGGTGAAAAGGAAAGCAAAGAGCCGGAAGCCAAAACGAAGAAATCACCGGAAAAGGCAGCTGAAGCTGTCGCCCCTGATGCGCAAACAGCGCCGGCTGCCTCTCCTGCCGAAGCGGCGGAAAGCCCGAAAGGGGAAAACGCTGCCGTTGAAGCCGAAGTGGATTTGTCCGTATTGGAGGATATACCGGAGAATCCTGACATCGATTTGGATGCGATAGAATTTGACGAGGAAAGCGATATGGACGATACGGAGGAGGAGGCCCCCCGTGCGAAACGGGAGGAGGACACCGCTTATGAGCCGTATTACCCGGGCTTGAACCCGAAAGCCATGGATGGGGAGTTGGAAATGAGCTATCCCCAGTATGCCGGCAAATCCGGTCAGACCTTGGGGGAGCATTTCACCAGCCAGTATCCTTCGCTCAACGACCAATTGTCCCAGAAAAAAGGGGAGGACCAGAGTCTGGGCAGCCGCAAGCAGCGGAACCAGATCACCGACCTGACAAAATCCATAGACCTGAACCTCAAGTTCACCTTTGTGCGGGAGCTGTTCAACGGCAACGCCAAACTGCTGGCCGAGGAGTTGAACAATCTGAACCAGTGCGTGCGTTTGGAGACGGCTTTGTCCTTGTTTGAAGAGATGAAGGAGAAGTACCGCTGGAAAGAGGACAACGAGGCTTTCCGCCAATTGTACGAACTGATTCTGCGCAAATACGCCCGTTAGTCCCAACCATTCCAAACAGGCATGAAAGAAGACAACACCATTCAGGAGGTCAAGCGGCGTTACGGCATTATCGCCACTTCCCCTTTCATAGACAGGGCCATTCATGTCGCCATCCAGGTTGCATCCACCGATCTGACAGTGCTGATCAACGGGGAAAGCGGTGTGGGTAAGGAAAGTTTCCCGAAGATTATCCACGATCACAGCGCGGAACGCAAGCATCGCCCCTACGNNTTCGCCATCAACTGCGGCGCCATTCCGGAAGGGACGGTGGACTCCGAGCTGTTCGGGCACGAGAAGGGGGCTTTTACCGGATCCGTAGGGGAGCGCAAAGGCTATTTTGAGGAGGCCAATGGCGGCACCCTCTTCCTGGATGAGGTCGGCGAGCTGCCGGCTTCCACCCAAGCCCGTTTGTTGCGGGTGCTGGAAACAGGCGAATTCATGCGTGTGGGCTCTTCGGAGACCCGCAAAACCAATGTCCGTGTGGTGGCGGCCACCAATGTCAATATCCCGGACGCCATTGCCGCGGGCAAATTCCGCGAGGATCTGTACTACCGGCTGAACACTGTGCCCATTAGCATTCCCCCTTTGCGGGAGCGCAGGGAGGACATTAGCCTGCTTTTCCAGAAATTCGCCATAGATTTTTCCGAGAAATACCGCATGCCGGAAGTGGTGCTGCGTCCGGAGGCGCAGCAGCTGCTGGAGCGTTATTCCTGGCCCGGCAACGTGCGGCAGTTGAAGAATGTGACGGAGCAGATCTCCATCATCGAACAGGACCGCAACATCAGTGCGGAAACCTTGGCGAAATATATAGATGTACGTGACACTTCCGCAACGCTGCCGGTCTTGTACGGCCAACGCCATCCCAGTTCCCGCCATTCCGGGGACGCTTCGTTTGAAAGGGAGCTGATTTTCAAGTACCTGGCAGACATGCAAAAGGACATCAATGATTTGAAGCGTTTTGTCGCCCAATGGGGAGGCAAGGATCACGTGCCCGCGGAAAACATGGGCACCTTGGAGGCCCCCATCATCCTGGACAATCCCTCCGCAGGCGCCGCCCACCGCATGCATCCCGCCGAATCCCTTCCGATAACGGATTTTGAGGACAAGACTCCCTTTGTGAACGCTGAAGTCATTCCGGATAACCTCTCTTTGCAGGAGAAAGAGAAGGAAATGATTTGCAAGGCTTTGCAAAAAAACAACGGCAGACGCAAGGATACGGCGGCGGATTTGGGTATCTCCGAGCGGACACTGTATAGGAAGTTGAAAGAATATCAGATAGATACAAAATAGTATGAAAAGAATCGGAGGCATAGGGAAAGGATTGCGCATGCTGGCTTTGGCAGCCCTGCTCGCTTTCCTGTCCGCATGCACGGTCCGCTATTCTTTTTCCGGTGTGGACATCGCTCCCGAGATTCGGACGGTTTCGGTGAAAACCTTCAAAAACAACGCTTCGCTGGTGAATCTGAAACTGGCAAATGAACTGACCTCAAAGTTAAAGGAACGCTTTCAATCACAAACAAAACTTATTGTGGTTGAGAGCAAAGGCGATTTGCAGTTTGAAGGGCAAATCACCGATTACACCGTGACCGCCACGGCCGTCGGAAGCGACAAGGCGGCCATGAACCGCCTGACCGTCACCGTGCAAGTGCGTTTTGTCAATACGGCGGATGAGAAGAAAAGCTACGACACCCGTTTCTCCCGTTATGCCGATTTCAGCAGCAGCATGACCTTGGACCAGGTGCAGGACGCGCTGGTGGCGGAAATCGTGGAAGCCTTGATTGACGACATATTCACGAAAGCAGTAACCAATTGGTAACAAATAATGACAATGGAATCCACCGCATTCAACCAGTATTGCAAGCAGTTTTGCGTTAAACCCCAGCCCATGGCCGACATGCGGGCCTTGGCGGACGCTTATCCCTATTTTCAAATCGCCCGGCTGATGGCGTGCTTCGGCTCTCCCAAGGGGGAGGATAGGTCGGACCTGGCTTTTCGTATGGAGGACAGGGCCTTCCTTTATCGTTTGTGGACCGGGAAACTGCAGCTGATGGAAGTGGCGGCCAATCCGATTGACTTGATTTCCAAGAATATACCAAAGGAAATCCATGGGAACGGTAAGCGTTCCGCCTTGCAGGTGCTGAACGACATGCTGGAGAATTACCAGACGGCACAGCCCAAAAACTGCGTTCCCACAGCGGTTTTTTCCGAAGAGGAGACTTACGAGGACCTGGGAAAAAGCAGCAACATGGAGCGGATGAATTACATAAGCGAGACATTGGCAAAGCTTTATGTTGAGCAAAAGGCCTATGACCGGGCTTTGAAAATTTATAAAGCCCTGATGGAAAAACATCCGGAAAAAAGCGCTACCTTTGCAGCCGCAATTGAAGAAATCAAAAGCATCAAAAATTCAACGCAGAAATAAGCAAAAAAAGAAGCCGATATGTATTTAGCAGTTATTATTCTCATCATCATCGTATCCGTTTTATTGGGTATTGTTGTGTTATTGCAAAATTCCAAAGGAGGCGGTCTGGCATCCGAATTCTCTTCCTCCAACCAAATCATGGGCGTTCGCAGAACCACCGATTTTCTGGAAAAAACAACCTGGACCCTGGCCATTATCCTCGTGGTGTTGAGTTTTGTCACCTGCTTTATGGGCAGAGGCAGCCGTAAAAACAGCGAAAACATCAGTAAGGCGCAGCAAGGGCAGAGCGCTGCCGCTCCTGCTCCCATGCCCCAGCCTGCCGCCGCTCCCGCTCAAGAGGAAGCCGCCGCTCCCGCTCCGGAAGTAGCTGAATAATACATTGTCCCCTTTTTCAGTGGACACCTGGATTTTAGGGATAGAATCATCCTGCGACGATACCGCAGCAGCGGTGTTGTGCAATAAAACGTTAAAGTCTAATGTGATTGCCAGTCAGGCGGTGCATGCCCAATACGGCGGCGTGGTGCCGGAACTGGCTTCCCGTGCGCATCAGCAGAACATTGTGCCCGTGGTGGATGCGGCCTTGAAACAGGCTGGCATACAGCCTTCGCAACTGCATGCCGTGGCCTTCACCCGCGGTCCCGGCCTGCTGGGTTCCCTGCTTGTCGGCATTTCCTTTGCCAAAGCCTTTGCCTACAGCCTGGATTTGCCGCTGATAGAGGTGGATCATCTGCAAGGGCATATCCTTTCCCATTTCATTCAGCGGGAAGGGGTGGAAGAACCGCATTTCCCCTTCTTGTGCCTGCTGGTGTCCGGCGGCCATACCCAGATTGTACGCATGAACAGCCATTTTGATATGGATGTGATAGGATCCACCATAGACGATGCGGCAGGGGAGGCTTTTGACAAAGCGGCTAAAATCCTTGGTTTCCCTTATCCCGGCGGCCCGGAAATTGACAGGCTCGCCCGGCAGGGAAATCCCCGGGCGTTCCGCTTCAACGAAGCCCATATACCCGATTACGACTACAGTTTCAGCGGACTGAAGACATCTTTCCTGTATTTTGTCCGCGACCGTTTGAGGGATAATCCACAATTCATACAGGAAAACGCGGCGGATTTGTGCGCCTCCTTCCAGCATGCGGTCTGCACCACCCTGATGAAGAAAGTCGTCAAGGCGGCGAACGATTTGCATATCAAGGAAGTGGCCATAGCCGGCGGGGTTTCCGCCAATTCCGGTTTGCAACAGGCGCTGCGCGAAGCGGCGGAAAAACACCGTTGGACCATACATATCCCCACCCTCCGCTTCAGTACGGACAATGCGGCCATGATAGCCATAGCAGGCTATTACAAATACCTTGACGGTTCATTTTCAGGTATTCATGCTTTGCCATACACCCGTTCTGAAAAATGAGTTCACAGCCTGTAACCAAACGATTGTTCATAGGGATTCCTTTTGTCCCTGAGCCTTCCTTTTCGGACAAATGCCTGCGCTTGCGCCGCTGCACCACTAAAACCGACAAGGCGGTTTGGGTGGAGCCATCGCTTTATCATATGACACTTAAATTTTTAGGGGAAACCGACGAGCGGCGTATCCCGGAAATATGCCAGGCACTGGCCATGGTGACGGCGCATTACAAGGCATTCCAGTTCCAGTTGGATAAAATAGGGGCGTTCGGC
>DBVK01000161.1:190-759 GCA_002308135.1 Bacteroidales bacterium UBA1266 | reverse complement strand
AGCCGTTATTGCCCCAGGGCGCTTTGGATAGGTGCGAAAAACACACCCGGGGAGCTCCTCCGTATGCATAAGGAGTTGGACAGGGCGCTGGCGCGTGCGGGTTTTCCGCCGGATTTCGGCAACTTTGTCTGCCATATGACTTTGGCGCGCATACAACGCATACTTAATAAAGCTTATTTCTGGAAACAGGTGGACGCCTGCGGGGAGTTGTTTTCCGAACAGGTGGATGTCAGGGAGGTCCTGCTGTACGATAGCGTCAGGCTCAAAAACGGTCCGCCCCAATACCTGGTGTGCGCACGTTTCCCCTTGGGATAGGCCGGCTTTATTCCACCACCTGCTGGGCCAGCCAGACAAAATCCTCCACAGACAAGGCTTCCGGGCGTTTGCGGAAAATGGGGTCCTCTTGGATGGATTCCGGGAACACAAAGCCTTTCAATGAATTGTGCAAGGTTTTCCGCCGTTGGTTAAACGCCGCTTTCACCACGCGTTTCCACAGGGTCTCGTCGCAGGGAAGGCTGCGGACATTGTTGCGGTGCAGCCGTATCACCGCCGACTTGACTTTTGGGGGC
>DBVK01000161.1:0-164 GCA_002308135.1 Bacteroidales bacterium UBA1266 | reverse complement strand
TCGTAATAGGCCTGCAGCAGCACGCTTAAAATGCCATAATCCTTGTTGCCCGGCCCGGAGGCGATGCGCACGGCCACTTCCTTTTGGAACATGCCGACCACGTCCGGAATCATGTCCTTATGCTCCAGGATACGGAACAGTATCTGTGAGGAGATGTTGTAGGG
>DBVK01000113.1 GCA_002308135.1 Bacteroidales bacterium UBA1266 | reverse complement strand
AATCAGACAGAAATTAGACAGATAACGACAAATAAAGATATATCATGGAACGTAAAGGTGTCAATAATATCGGAAGAATATCGGTGACAGTCCTCATAGTTGCGGCCACATTGGGCCTCGCCATGGCCGGAGGCCTTGTAGGATGGCAGGGCATTGCTAACATTTTCAAGGGGGATGACACGACAAAGACGGCGGAAACGAAAACCGGGACGGAAGCCGCCGCAAAGCCGTCGGAAAGTGCGACCTGCGCGCACACCACCGCCTTCAGCGGCATGCCCTTCGCATTGTCGGTGGAGGGCTGCTCCGTCACGGGCGAAGCAGGAAGTGTCACGGAGAGCGCAGAAATAAGCGTCACCGCCATAGACAGTTTACTGTAAACATCCCCAAAAAACAGGGCAGCAAATAAAGCAAAATACAATCCGCCCTCCCTAAACAAACAAAACTCATCTTGACGCAACGACCAGCTTGCGAATTTCACTGCCTAAGCTGTCTGTGAGTTTCAGATAATAGAAACCGGGGGGTAAGGAGGCCAGCGAAAGGCTATGCACCCCTTCCTCCCAGACAAGGTGTTTTAGCAAACGGCCGCTGCCGTCATACAACGACACGCGCACCGGCCCGCCCGAACGCAGGCAACGCACATAACATTCCGATCCAGCCGGATTGGGATAAACGGAAAAATCGGAGGCTATACCATGGAAATCCTGTGTGCCTGTTTGTTTTAAAGCTTCCCTCACCGCTGCGCAGGCATTTATTTTCCCTGCTCCAAAACGCAGCGTCCCTTCCCTGCGGGTATCGAAATCCTGGTATGCGGTGGACGTCAGGATTTCTTTCAGTTCCGCACAGCTCAAGTAAGGGTTTGCCTGAAGAACCAAAGCGGCCACCCCGGCGGCAAAAGGGGAAGCCATGGAAGTGCCGGACAAGGCGGCAAAAGGGTATTCCCGCCCGTTGAATGCAACGGTAGTGGTATACGTTCCGGTAAAACGGTTGGTGTATGAGGAAATGGCGGCAACCACCTGAACGCCCGGAGCGGAAAGTTCCGGCTTCGTGGCCGCGTTAAATCCCGGACCGTAGGAGGAGAACCGGGCAATCCCACCACCCTGGGTAGCCGCCCCCAACTTATACACAGATTCATGGGCAGCCACGCTCAACGCACAAGGGACAGCCGCCGGCATGCCTATACCGTACAATGCATCCCCAGCCTTCCAGCCTGGAAGCGGCGCTTCGAACGCATCTCCCCAATTGCCTACCCCATTGCTTAATTCAGCCACATTCCATGCGTGAAACAATCCCGAGTCGGCCATCACGTACAAGCCAAGCGAACAACCGGCCGGCGGNNGGCGGAGTTTTCACCTTCAGCAGCGCTTGCGGTCTGCCACTGTATTCATTGGCCTTTTCCACGCGCAATTGGTAAAACAGCGTGTCTGTTTTTTCTGCCCGTGAAACACACATAAACGAGTCAAGCACAGCATCACCTTTGGCCGTAGACCAATAGTCGGAACGGGACAAAAGGGTATCCTTTTCACCCAGCGCCTGCAGGGCAAAGCGGAATTCGCCGCCCACATCGGACTGCATGCTGACCGCCTGCCCCCAATAATGCGCATTGGAGGAATTGTCAAAAGCGATACGGCTGCGCAAGGTGTCCTTAACTGACGAGAAATCACGGCTGATATGGAAATCCACATCCCCGTTGTTTCCTGCGGACGTCACAAAAAAGACCCCGCTGTCGGAAAGGTGCTGCATCACTTGGGCAATGCGGCCACTACCGTCCATATTCTGGAAATAGTACAATCCCCAGCTCATATTAATAACCAAGCGTTTCTGCTCCTCCTGGGCAATGCGGTGCATCCAGCGGAAAGCATCTATGACGGCATCCTCACTGATCAGAAAAGAGGCGAACAGCAGCTCCGCATCGTAAGCAACCCCCCGGTATGGCGTGCCGCCGCCCGAACCGGCGGCTATGGATGCCACGTGATTGCCATGGTAATTGTACTGATACACATTGGAGGTATCGCATTGGGCCGCCAGCAGCGCCTCCTTCCCCCGGATTTCGGTCCCGTAGGAGAACCCTTGGGGCGGCGAACCCTGCCTGCGCCATTGGTCCCAAGCGGCAAGCACACGGTACTGCTGCCCGGAAGTATCGTAAAACACCGGATGGGTGTAATCAAACCCCCAATCGGTAAAGCCGATGATAACCCCTTTGCCTGAGAAACCGGTCTCCAAGCGAGACCACGCACTATCCACCCTGCCGTCACGCACCGCCCGCTGCAGGAGCTGCTGGGCGTCAAGGCCGGATCCGGTCGTGCAAACCGCCACTATCATCCATACAAAAAAACGTTTCATGCTATCTTACTGTTACTATGAAAAAAAAGAGCGGTATAGCCGCTCTCCTTTGTTATAAGCTGACAAAATGACTACTGTTTGACGACAGGCAGCGTTTTGACCACCCGCTGTCCGTCCAACACTCTGACCATGTAGCATCCCGGACTGAAACGCTGCATGGAAACCTCTGTACGGTCCCCGTGAAGAGGCTGGCGCATGAGGCAACGTCCTGTCATGTCATACAGCTCCATACCGTCCGCAACGGCATCTTCTGTTTCCAGCACAAACTGATCCGACATCGGATTCGGGTACAGACGCACCTGACCTTCGCTCGCGACCTCGCGAACAGCAGTCTCATCCACAAACACCTGGGAGACGGCGGACAAGCCGCAGGCATTGCCGGCGACCACCTTCACTGTGCCGGTATCCCCGGACTGGATGTTACGCATGGCGAACACATAATCATTGGTCGCCCCTATCGGCTGCCACATCGGATTCGAATAGGTCCAACGGTAGAAATAGGCATTGGGCACACTGCTGATCCAGAAGGTATGCTTGTCTGTCTCGTACAAGTCCTGTTTCGTATAAATCTGACCCGGCGTATACGGCAGGCGGTCGTCCTTGATCAGGGACAGATGCACAATGGAGTCGCAGCCGTCCTTGGTCCGCATGACCACCTCGTATTTTCCCGTTTCACGGAAAGTGGAATCGCCCACCGTGTATGCGGAACCTGAGCAGAAATGCGCAGTCACCGAACGGTAGTAGGAATGGGTGGTCTGCAAACAGAAATTGATAATGCTGTCGCATCCGTATACAGTCTGCAGGGTGATGCTGTAATCACCGGGGGCGTTAAACACCCGTCCATGTCGGCGGATGGGAAGCGAACCTTCGCAAATCAGCAGGGAATCGTTTTTCTCATATACCGGCATAATGCGGATGGTCAATGCGAAATTGCTGTCGCAGCCTTCCATGTTGGCTCCAGGACGACGTCCATATATAATCACATAGTCATCCGGCAGTCCGCTGGCCGGAATCGAATAGCCGTTACGGTAATAGCCTTCTCCCCAGCACACGGTGTCCGAGAAAGCATGCGAGGACGGACGGCCCAAAGTCACATGCAGCTCCACAATACTGTCACAATGGTAGATGCTCTGCATGTTCAGCACATAGTTTCCAGAATCCGTAATATCCTTATTTCCATAACGGTACGGAAGATCATTAACACATAAGTGCAGGTTCTTGGGGATACGGTAAGTCGGTTCGACAACCACCGTAAGCTTGACCAGGCTGTCGCAGCCTTTAACGGATTTCAGCTTCACATCGTAGTCGCCTTTGTCCATCAGCATCATGGAACCGTATAGGTAAGGCAGGGCCGTACGGCACAAACGCAGGGTGTCATACTTCTCCGGATACGAGAAAACCACCACGGAAAGTTGTATCACACTGTCGCAACCTTCTTTGGTTTTGGCTGTGATGACATGATCCCCTCCCCTGGTGACCCATTGTCCGGCATACTGGAAAGGCAGCCCTTCGGCACAAATGCGCACGGTGTCCTTTTTCTCATAGGAAGCCGGTGCAACCACACGCAACTGTATCACACTGTCGCAGCCGTCCACACTCTTCAAAGGGATGGTGTACAAGCCGGCAGAAGAAAAGACCTTGCCGGCATACGTGACAGGCAGCATATTGCTGCACACTTTGATTTCATCTTCTTTCGAATAGGACGGGAAGATGACCAATCGCAAGAAAACCACACTGTCACAACCATGAACGCTCTTCAAGGTCACAACACGGGAAGAGGTTCCCAGCGGAGTGGAAACGCCAATGACATGCGAATGGTAATTGTACGGAAGCGCATTCTGACAGATTTTCAAGGTATCATACACCTTATAGCTGGGCAGTATCGTCAAGGAAAGCCTTACAATACTGTCGGCATCCATCCCCCTGACAAAACGGATGTTATACACCCCGCTGAGCGTACCGGCATAAAAGGAGGTGTCCCCATAGCGTAAGGGAAGGGCGTTTTCACAAATGCTGACGGAGTCTTTACTGTACACTACCGCATCATCCGTCTTATCCGTATGTACGGAAAACGCACTTGCCCGCACATTGCTCCAGGTGCATGACAAAAGGATACAAAGCATGGCAAACAGCATCGCCACGCTTTGGTTCCTATTTCGCAAACAATTGATTTTCATATGAAAATTTTGCTTAATTTTAAATTACTTCATTTATACTGTAACTTACAAAAGTAAAAAAAAAGCCAATATCTTTCGGGAAGAAAATCGGCTTTTTTTCACATCTTATAGTGAATCCCCGCTAATTGTTGAAGAATTGCCTGACACGCTCGAAAAAAGAGGTGTGCTTTTCGTTTTTAGGCTGGAATTCAGGGGCTGAGAGCCACTGCTCCACCTGCTGTTTCTGTTCCTTACCCAAGTTTTTCGGAATCCAGACATTCACATTCACAATCAAGTCACCACGCTGGTAGGAGCGCAGGCCCGGCAAACCTTTCCCGTTCAAGCGCAACAAGGTTCCTGACTGGGTTCCCGGGGCAATCCGGATACGCGCCTTCCCGTCAATGGTGGGGACATCCACGGTGGCGCCCAGCACGGCCTGTGGAAAACTGATGTAATAATCCAGATACAGGTTGTCACCCTCCCGTTCGAACAGCGGGTGTTTCTCCTCCTCTATCAGCACAAACAAATCGCCTGGAATGCCGTTATTGGGTGCCGCATTGCCTTTCCCGTTCATGCTNNCCATGCTCAGCTGCATGCCGTTTGACACGCCGGCAGGAATCTTGAGGTTGATAACCTCCTCCCCCCGCACAATGCCGTTGCCACCGCAGCGGGGACATTTGTCCGTAATCACTTTGCCCGTCCCATGGCAATGGGCGCACTCGCTCTGCATCTGCATGGCGCCGAACAGGGACTGCTGCATGCGTACCGTATAACCGTTGCCATGGCAGGTGGGACATGTCTTGACCGCATTCGGGGACTTGGCGCCCGTGCTGCCGCAATCGGGGCAGGCCACGTATTTCTGCACCTTGATGTTCTTCTCCACCCCTTTGGAAATCTCTTCCAGGGATAGTTTGACCTTTACCCGGAGATTGGAACCCTTCATCACAGCCTGACGGCCGCCTCTGCCGCGACCGCCTC
>DBVK01000074.1:4259-6563 GCA_002308135.1 Bacteroidales bacterium UBA1266 | reverse complement strand
CCCCAGCCTGTCCGTGCGCAGCATGCTCACCGCTTTGATGGAGGGACACCTGGCTTATGAGGTCCCGTCCCATCCGATGAACCGTCGGGGGGAGGCGGAAGGCGTGCTTTGCGGAGGCAACCTTTCCCTTTTGTATGCCATGCAGGCCTCGCCCTCGGATGAGCAGACAGAGGGTAAAATCTTGTTTATAGAGGACTTGGACGAATACCTCTACCATATCGACCGCATGATGCTCAGCCTGAAGCGCAGCGGCAAGCTGTCCCGTTTGGCCGGGCTTGTCGTGGGCAATCTCTCGGACATGCACGACAACAGCATTCCGTTCGGACGGACGGCGGAGGAAATAGTGCGCAGCCATGTGGAGGAATACCGCTACCCGGTGTGTTTCGGCTTTCCGGCGGGGCATGCCGATCCGGCGGCCAACCAGGCCATGGTTTTCGGAAGGGTCGCCCGGCTTTCGGTCGGGGAGCGCGTGTGTTTAACCCAGTAAGTGTTAGTGTATGTTTTTGAAACGAGCCGTACAACTCATTCCCTTGCAGATAGTTCTGGTGGTTTTATCCGGGGTTTTGGCCATAGTGCGCCTGTGGGTCTTTCCTGACGCGGGGCCTTCCGCCTCCGGTGCGTTTCCGGATGCCTACACCAAGTCTCCGGATATGTTTGCGATGCTCTCCCTGCTGCTGCTGCTGGTCTCCGCCGCTTTGCTGCTGAATTTGTCGCACCGCACGCATCTGGTGGAGCACAGGAAATACTATCCGGCCATGCTGCTGCCGCTCTTGCTCTCCCTTTTCGTCCAGGCTTCCGACTGGTTTGCCTTGGCGGTGCTGGCGCTGCTCTGCCTTTGCCTCTATCCCTTGCTTTTTTCCTTTTACTCCAAAGAATACCGTCAGAATAACGGATTGGTTTTCGGTTTTTTGTGTGGCGTTGCCGCCCTGATGCACTTTTCCCTGGCGCTCTTGCTGCTGTTTTATTATGTGATGCTGCTGACCCACCGCATGGTGAACTGGCGTTCCCTGCTGCTGCCTGTGGTCGGGCTGGGCGTCTGCCTGCTGTATGCATGGGTGTTCTTCCAGTTTTTCCCCGCCGCAGGGGAGGGCTGTGCCGCCTATTTCAGCAGCCAGTGGCAATCTTTTGGTTTTCAGCTGCCTCATGTCTCCTGGCGGGTGTTTTTCCCGCTGTTGGTCTTGCTGCTGCTCTATGTCGTTTCCACCTTCCGCATGATTCGCTTTATGTATGCGAAAAACATCGCCATCCGGAAGAAAAGCCTGCTGCTGTTCTACCTGTCTTTGTATTTCCTGCTGCTTTTCCTGCTCACCCCCTGGGAAGACCCTGTGCCGCTCTGCGGCTTTGTGAGCGTGCTGGTGCTGATTTTGTGTGAAGAGGAGGTTTTTATGAAAAGCCATGTCTTTTATAATGCGCTCTTTCTGGTGTGCTGGGCGCTGAATCTGTTCTACCTGTTTTTCTAGCCATGCTGATACCTTGGGGGCATAAAGGGGAAAGGGAAGCCGGATGCGACGAGGCCGGCAGGGGCTGTCTGGCCGGACCGGTGTTCGCGGCGGCGGTGATTCTGCCCAAAGACTACACCCATGCGGAACTGAACGATTCCAAGCAGCTTTCCGCACGCAAACGGGAGCAATTGCGGATGGAAATCGAGCGGGAAGCTGTGGCCTGGGCGGTGGCCCGGGTGGATGCCCCGGAGATTGACCGCATTAACATATTGCAAGCCAGTATAAAAGCCATGAACATGGCGGTGGGACAGCTTGCAGTCCGTCCCGATTACCTGTGGATAGACGGCAACCGTTTCCGCTGTGCGTATGACCTTCCCTACAGTTGTGTGGTGAAGGGGGATGCCACCTATATGTCTGTCGCGGCGGCTTCCATCCTGGCCAAAACTTACAGGGACGCGTATATGCTGGCTTTGGATGCCGAATACCCGGCTTACCAATGGCGGAAAAACAAGGGCTATCCGACGGCCGGGCATAGGGAAGCCCTGAAAAAATACGGTCCGACCCCCTATCACCGTAAAACTTTCACCCTGATACCCACGCAATTGACGATTCCTTTCTAAAAAAAGCGGCGGAAAAGGAAACCAATATTGAAAAAATGATTAACTTTGCAAAACGGAGGTTTTTCGCTGGAAAAGGTTTCAAATCAACGTACCATGAAGCAATATTTGGATTTGTTGAACCATATTCTGGAAAACGGGCGGGACAAGCAGGACCGTACCGGAGTGGGCACGCGCAGTGTGTTCGGGTATCAGACCCGCTTCGACCTGCAGCAGGGTTTCCCGCTGCTGACCACCAAAAAACT